>DAOLDO010000143.1:0-10235 GCA_035327325.1 Chloroflexaceae bacterium
GCCCTGCCAGTCGGGCAGGCGCACGTCGTTCTCGGCGCGGGCGACGGTGTGGGAGCCGATCAGGAAGTCAATGGCGCCCCAGCCGTGGGCCGTGGCCCTGGTGTGGTCAGGCTGGAAGATGAAGGGCGCGATGCCGCCTGGCCCCCACTGGGCCGGGCCGCGCTGGATCAGGTGCAGGTAGGACGGCGCGCTCGAGGGGATGCGGAAGGCCGGGACCAGGCCGGGGTTCGAGATGTCGCTGTCCCAGACCAGCACGCGCAGGCCGCGGCGGCGCAGGCCCTCGGCCAGCACGCAGGTGGCGAAGGTCTTGCCGATGCCGCCCTTGGCCGCGCCGACGGCCACGATCGCGCACCTGCTCGCGCCCCGGGCGCAGCTCAGGCCGAGCTGCTCGCCCAGCCACGCGGCGACGAGGGCGGGGTCGCGCTCGGCGAGGGCGGGGATGCCGGCGCCCTGGGCGTCGTTCAGGGCGCCGCGCGCCGCGCCGGGGAAGTTGACCAGGACGCGGGCGCCGGCGCGGCGGGCCAGGGTCACGACGCGCCACAGCTCGGGCAGGGGCGCGGCCCGCGTGTCGTCGAGGTAGACGGCCTCGGGCGGGCGCTCGCCCTCGAGCAGGCGCGCCACCTGGTCGAGGCGCGAGGGGGCGAGCAGGGCCACGTCGCGGAAGCGCTCGACCTGGGCCGCCAGGCCGTCCATGGCCGTGAAGAGCACCAGCTCCATAGGGGTTCTCCTTGATGATGCTTCGGTCTGCTGACCTTCTTCCTGCTAGAGTCGCCCGAGGCCCCAGGCCCCGTTGACGTTGCCGACGCGGGCGAGGCGGCCCTGGGCCTGGTCGAAGGCGAAGAGCGGGTTGGTGGGGAAGACGTCGCCGCTGTGGCCCTGGGCGCCCTGGCGCAGCACCTCGTCTATTGCCAGGACGGCGCGGCGGCCGCGGGGCGTCTGCCCGACCTGGGCGACGAGCAGGCTCACGGTGTCCGAGGTGATCAGGCCGCGGACGATCTGGGCCGCCGCCTGGCCGCCCCCGCCGGCCTCGGCGGCAAGGCCGACCATGGCCATGCGCTCGAGGTTGCGCAGGGCGCCCTGCACGCCCCCCGCGTGGATCGTGCCGATCGCGGGGTGGCCCGTGGCGGCGGCCTGGAGCATCGCCATCGCCTCGCCGCCGCGTACCTCGCCCACGACGATGTAGCCGGGCTTCTGGCGCATGGCGAAGCTCACGGCCCTGCCGAAGCCGCCGGCCTCGGCGGGGGCCTCCATGTGCAAACTGTTGGGCGCCCGCGGCAGCTCGCCGCCGTCCTCGACGAAGACCAGCCGCACGCGCCGGCCGATCGCCTGGGTCAGGGCCGCCACCAGGGTGGTCTTGCCGCTGCCGGTGGCGCCGGAGATCAGCAGCGAGGCGCCGCTGGCCAGGGCCTCGAGCAGGAGATCGCCGGCTTCGCGGGTCAGGGTCGCGGCCTGCACCAGGTCGTCCAGGGTGCGCCAGCGCTCGGGGAGCAGGCGCACGGCGAGACCGGGGCCCTCGCGGGCCACGGGCGGCCCGGTGATCGCGAAGCGCAGGCGGTCGGCCACGCCCTGGGCCATGGGGGGCCACTCGTCCTCGTAGGGGTGGAGCTTGTGGCCGCGCAGCAGCAGCTGGCGCTGGGTCCAGGCGATCCACGCGGGGTGGGCCGTCACGCCGGTGCAGACCATGGCGCCGCGCTGCACGACGTAGAAGGGCTCGTCAGGCGGTCCGTTGTAGAGGATGTCAGACACCTCGTGCTCGGGGTCGCGCCAGATCTCCAGGGGGCCGAACCAGCTAATGCGGGCCCAGTCCTCGGCGTACAGGTCCGCGCCGACGCCGTGCAGCTCGAACGCCTCCTCCGGCGGCAGATCCCAGGCGCTGCGCATGCGCCCGCTGCGCACGAGCATGCGCAGCTCGTCGGCGACGGCGCCGTGGTCAACCGTCCGGGCGAAGGGGAAGGGCGGGCCGTCGCGGTCGCCCTCGGTCTCGTCGGGAAACATCGTCTGCTCCTCTGCGGGCCTGTGATGGGACGCCCTCGCGCTGGTGGGCGGGGCGACCACGTTGGGTCGCCCGTACGGCAGGCTGGCGCTCATAGGCGGGGCGACCACGTTGGGTCGCCCGTACCCGCCTCGGCCTGGCGGAAGGGGGCGGCGTGGCCGTCGCACCGTCTCGCCGCCACACCGCTACGGGCGCGCGCCGCCGGGGAGCGGGGCGTTGGCGCCGGGGATGGCGGGCGGCGTGAGGGCGTCCTCGCGCGGGAGAGGCGCGGGCGCGGGGGCCAGCAGCTCCTCGGTGTTCACCTGGCCGAAGTCGAGCCGGTCGAAGGCGGGCAGAGGGTCCGAGGCGACGCCGTAGCGCTCGCCCCAGAGCTGAACGCCGGCGGCCTGCATGGCCCAGAGGGACTGGGCCTGATACGGGGTCAGCTCGAGGTGGGCCACGCCGCCGTCAACCCAGAGCACGCGCACGTGGCTCAGGAAGCGGCAGGCATAGGGGCGCAGCGCCTGGCCGCCGGGGGTCTGCGGGGTCAGGCGGGTGGGCGCCTTGCTTGCGGCGGCGCCCCGGGCCGCGTCGCAGAGGGCCGGGTCGCCGGTCGGGTCGCTGAAGCCGATGTTCACCCGGTCGCGGTAGGTCACGGGGCCGAGGGCGGCGACGCTGAAGGGGGCCGGCACCATGTTCACGCCCAGCTCCTCGCCGTTGGGGTAGACCGGCTGGGCGGGCGGCGCGGCCATCAGCATGGCGGGATGGAGCAGGTCGTCGGCCCCGAGGTTGCGGGCGGCGTAGCGGCCCACGACGGCCGCCGGGTCGGCGATGCCTATGAGCTGGGTGGGCCGGTGCAGGGGCAGGGCGACGGTGACCACATCCTCGGCGACGATCTGCTGGCCGTAGGGCACGTCGCGGGCGAGCAGCACCACCGCCTCGGTGCGCTGGCTCTCGAGGTAGCCGAGGGCGGCGAAGGCCACGGCGGCGATCACGCCCAGGGCGAGCAGCAGGGCGGGCAGAGGGTTGGCCTTCTTGCGGGCGAGGGCCTGGCCGAGGGTCGGGGTGTGCGGGGCGATGGCGGCCATTGAGGCAGTCCTTTCCTGTGCGCAGGTCACTATGGCCGGACGGGGTCGAGCCGGTCGGCGGCGATGATCGTCGGCGTGTAGGCGCCCCAGCCGACCAGGCCCTCCATCGTCGGGCGGGCCTCGGCGCAGATCAGGGGCGTGGGGTCGGCGGGCACGAGTCTGCCGTTGCTGAATCTGCAGCCGCCGCCCGCCGGCATGACTGTCCACGCGACCTGCGAGGCGACGGCCTCGATCGCGGCCTCGGGGCTCGGGCCAGCCAGGCCGCGCACGCCGCGCAGGTTGGTGCGCAGGAAGCGGTCGGCCACGGCGATCACCTCGGCGCAGGGGCCGCCGGCGGCCTCGGCGGCCGTCTGGGCGACGCAGGGCCCGCCGGCGCGCAGGCCCGCCTCGCCGCGGGCGAAGGCGGCGTAGTCGAGGCTCTGCACCGCCGAGCGCGTGGCCTGCTGGAGCGCGTCCTCCACCATGGCCACCTCGATCCAGCGCTCGGCCACCTCGACCACCAGGAGCGTGAAGGCCAGGAGGACGGGCAGGATGAGCACGGTCAGCGGGACGGCCTGCCCGCGCGCCCTGTCCCATCGGACCGGCGTGAGCGCGTTCATCACTGCTGGTCCCTCTCGGCGGCGCGCGTGGCCGCTGCCTGGACGGAGAACCCGGTGAATAGGGGCGGCAAGGGCGTCCAGAAGGCGCCGGCGTAGTCCACGGTCACGGTGACCGGGTCGTAGCGGCGGCAGGGGTCGCTGGCGCAAGCCACCTCTACCCGCGCGTCGGCGGCCCTGGTGCCCACGCCGGCGTCGAGGACCTGGGCGGCGGCGTCGAAGGCCGCCTCGGGCGCTCCGCCCGCGATGGCGGCCTGGTGGGCGGCGGCGCGGGCCGCCTGGCTCACGGCATAGTTGGCGAGCAGGATCTGGCCGACGCAGGTCAGGCCGAGGATGAGCATGAGGAACAGCCCGATCACGATGGCGAACTCGACCATGGCCTGCCCGCGCCGACGGGCCCGGCGCATCAAGTGGATCATGAGCAGCCCGCGCCAGCGGGGCCGCCTTCCGAAGGGGTAGAGCATCGAGTCACTCCCTGTGCTGTGAGGGCGCCGGGCGCCGGCGCCGGGCTACGTCGCGGGCGGCTCAGCGGCCGACCAGCCCGCTCGGGCCGACGACGCTGCGGGGCACCACCAGGGTCACGTCGAAGGATCCGCCGATGGCCTGCCTCGCCCGGGGCGGCTCGGGCATCTCGACGGGGTCGCCACACGCCCCGAGGGGGTCGAGCAGGAAGTCGGGGCAGGCGTTGACCACCCACAGCTCCACCTCGACGGCCACGGCGAGCCGCGGCGGCGCGAGGGGCGCGAGGGTGTAGAGGTAGACGTCCGGGCGCATCGGCGGCGCCGGCGGCTGCGTCCAGTAGACGTGGGCCTGGGCGGCCATGTCCGCCTCGCGCAGGGCCGCGGCGGGGAGGAAGTCGTCGAGCGCCCGACCCTCGGCGTGGGCGCCTGGGTAGCTGTACGCGCAGCCGACCAGGGCCGAGCCGGCGGCGGGCGGCGCGCCGGCGCCGCGGCAGCCGGCCACGCCCCTGCCGTCGGCGGCCGTGGCGGCCGCCTCGCGCCCGTTGCCCGTGAAGGACGAAAGGCCCCACCCGGTCACCCGGGCGCGGTACTCCAGGGGCCAGCCGGGATCCGCGGGCCGCTCAAAGGCGTCGAGGCGCGGGGTGAAGTCGAGCACCTCGCCCGCCGGCCAGGCGAAGCCCGTGGCGCCCTCAGGGGTCAGGTACACGCCGTCGGCCGGGTCGGCGCCGCCGTGGCGCGGGTCGAGCTCGGAGTGGATGGCGAGGCGCAGGGTGCCGCGCGTGGGCGGGATCGCCTCCGGCGGGCGCACGACCGTGGTCTCCAAGGCGGCCCTGTTATCGCTCGGGTCGTCGCCCGGCGTGCTCGTCCCGATCTCCGCCTCCATGTGCAGGAGCGCCCCCGCCGGCACGCCGGTGCGGACGGCGAGGCGCAGGCCGGCGGCGGCCTGGGGCGCCAGGGTGCCCAGCTCCCAGACGAGGACCTGGCCGCTCACGGTCGAGGGCGGGACGCTGGCCTCGAGGAACTCGACGTCGGCGGGCAGGGTGACGGTGAGCACGCTGCCCGTGGCGGCCCGGGTGAGGTCGGGCGCGGCGCGGTGGAGGTTGCCGTAGCCCACCTCGTAGACGAAGCCGCTGCCCCAGGCCAGGCGCACGCTCGCGTCGGGGCCGCCCGCCGTCACGTAGACGTTGGGTCGCACCACGGCGACCGTGTCGCTCGCGGCGTTGTCGGCCCGGTCGGCGGCCCGCTCGGGCGTGGCGCCGGCGATCTCGACCGTGGCGGCGAAGCTGTCGGCCGGGTAGGAGGAGGCGTCGAGCGGCGTGGCCGGCAGCCGCAGGGGCAGGGTCACGGCGCCTGTGGCGCCCACTGGGAGATCGCCCAGGGCACACACGGCGCGGCGCAAGGGTGCGTTGTAGGTGCAGCCGGCAGGAGGCGCGCCCAGGGCCGGGCCCGGGTCGTGGGTGATGGTGAGCACGGTGGCGCGGGCGAGGCCGCTCCCGGCGTTGCCGTAGCTCGCGGTGAGGCTCCCCGGCTCGCCGACGGGCAGGGGGCGCGGGTTGACGCGCAGGCTGACCCGGGGGTTGGGGAACTGGATCGCCGTGGTCGTCGTGCTCGTATTGTTGCCCGGGTCGTCGCCCGGCGTCGCCGTGCCGACCGTGGCCGTGTTGGTCACGCTCGCGCCGACCGACGCCACCTCGGCGCGCGCGACGAGGCCGACGCTGCCGCCGGCGCCGGGGGGCAGGGACGCGATCGCGCAGCTGATTGATGACGGGGTGGCGCTACAGCCGGTCGGGCTGCCGGCGAAGCGCACAAAGGTGAGCCCGGTGGGCAGGCTGTCGGCGATGGTCACGCTGCCGGCGGCGGCCGACCCGCTGTTGGCGTAGGCCAGGGTGTAGGCGAACTCGTCGCCGACGAGGACGGGGGCGGCGGGGCCTGTCTTGACGATGCCCACCTCGGGGCGCTGGAGCGTCGTGGTCGCGCAGGCGGAGTTGTTGGCCGGGTCGGCGTCGGGCGAGCCGGCGGTGACGGTGGCGCAGTTGGTGACGGCCATGGTGACGGCGCCGGCGGGCGTGAAGGCCACGGGGGCGCGGGCGCTGACGCTGATCGTGCGCACGGCGCCGCCAGCCAGATCGCCCAGGCTCCAGCTCAGGGCCTGGCCCGCGTGCGACGTGGGCGCCGGGGTCGCCGCGACGTAGGTCAGGCCCGCGGGCAGCGTATCGGCGACGACCGCGCCAAGGGCCGGGCTCGCCGCGAGGTTGCGCGCCGTCAGCGTGTAGGTGATCAGCCCGCCGGCCAGCGCCGCGGCCGGGGCGGCCTTGGCGATCGCCACGTCGGCCCGGGCGACCAGGCCGAGGTCGCGGGTGAGGTCGAGTTGGTTGTCGGCCAGGGTGAAGGCGGCGGTGGCGCCCGAGCCGTCCGCGTCGCTGTCGCGGGTGTCGTCGCCGCCGGCCCGGTCCCGCGGCGTGACCTGGAAACCCGCCGGCACGGCGAAGCGCAGACGGTATACGCCGGGGGGGAGGTTGCGGAAGCGGTAACGCCCAAGGCTGTCGGTGTCCGTGTTCATCCCGACAGTTGCGAGGGGTGCCGCCTCTCCATAGCTCTCCAAGGTTACAGTGACCCCGGCGATGCCTTGCTCGCTGGCGTCCTGCGCGCCGTCTGCGTCGGCGTCATTCCACGCAAAGTCGCCAATAGTGCCTTGACCCTCAGTCCGTCGCAAACCGATATCGTAGGTCCGCCCCTCGCCCTCGCGCCAGAGGGGCGTTTGAGCCGAGCCGCTCCCCGTCCTGCTGCTCCCTGGGGGGGCGAACTCGACGAAACCCCAGATCTGGTTGAGGTCGCTATCGGCTGCCCTATCGCTCCCCCGGTGCTGGGGCGCATAGTTGCGGTAGCCGAGGCTCGTGAGCGCGGCCCGGCTCGTCGCGGCGATGCGGACGCCGAGAGGGGTGTTGGGCGGGACGGCGAAGAGGTAGCGGCCCTGGCTGTCTGTGGTCGCGCGGGCCAGGGCGGGCGCCGTCGCCGGGGCCGGCAGCCCGCTGTTGTCGAAAACTTCCAGGGTCACGCCGGCGATGGCGTTGTAGCCGTTGGCGGCGACCCCGTCGTTCTGGACGCCGTCGTCGTTGGCGTCGTGCCACAGCCGTCCGCCGACGAGGGCGTGGGCGCACAGCAGCTCGAGGTCGCCAAGGTTGCTCGCCTTGCTGGCCGCGTGGGTGTTGACGCCGATCAGCCCCGGCCTGATCGGGTTGCTGCCGCTGGCGCCTGGCCCCGCGGCCCGCCCGAAGATCCGCACCTCCTGCGAGCCCAGCCCGCCCAGGGCCGTGCTCGCCAGGGCCTCGCCCAGGGCCGTGACCGTCGTCTGGTCGTTCGGCACACTGGCCAGGGCGCCCATATGGTTCTCGATGTGGGCGCTCGGGCCGCCGTAGTGACTGTTGTCGTCGAACGCCTCGCCCGACTGGAGCGCCCACTGCGACCCGTTGTGCCTGTAGAGCAGCGTATCGCCCTGGGACACGCCGCCGTACTCATCCCCGGGCAGGGGAGCGGTCAGGCTCGCGTTGAACACCTGGTCGCCCGTGCGGTCGCGCAGGCCGAGGGCCATCAGGGGCGTGTCCCATGCCGGCGCCCCCGGCGCGGGCTGAAAGCTCATGAACTCGATGTCGGCCAGGATGGGCTGGGGGTAGTAGACCTGCCTGGAACCCGTGACGGCCATGGTCCCGAGGGTGCCGCGCCACGGGTTCCAGCCCTTCACCGGGAAGTCCTTCCAGGTGCCGGGCGAGACGCCCTCGATGAAGGTGCCGAACTGGCTGATCTGGTGGCGGTCGGCCAGGGTCGGGCTGTTGCCGAGGTCCTGGGTAAGATCCTTCCACCAGCCGCCCGTCGCCACGTTGTAGACCAGCACGTGGGCCTGGGGCGAGACGGCGAAGTTGCCCGCCGCGTCGGCGTAGGGGCTGCGGCTCAGCCCGCGCTCGGCGCTGTCGGTGACGCCGACGACGAGCACCTGCTGGCTGGCGGTTGGCGGCATAGGGAACGGGTAGAACTCGAGGGCGAACGGCCAGAGATCGGCTCGCGCCGCCGGGTCGGTCGAGATGCGGTCGAGGCCGATCGCGATCGAGCTCTGATGGGTTGGCAGAGCGCCGCCCAATAGATCGAAGCGCTCGATGCGTTTCGGCCCGATGTTGACCACGTAGAGCGAGCGCCCATCGGGGCCGACCTCGATGTCGCCGAGGCTGGTCTTGCCGACGCCGGCGACCGCGCCTGTGTCGCCCGCGCCGCTCCGGTTCGCGGCGACAGCGCCGGGGACGGCCACTGAGCCGAGCAAGGACCAGCCGGCGCCGACGCGCTGGAAGACGTAGAGTCCGCCAGCGCCGGCGGGCCCATAGCCGGTCAGCCGCTTGGTCACAGCAGCCGCGAAGAGGCGCTCGCGCCCGCTCGCCCGCCCGTCGTCGTAGGCCAGGCCGTAGACCGCGCCGACGCTGTGCAGGTCGGCCAGGGCGGGGCCGGCGCCCGCGGCGGTGAGGGTCTGGACCGCGGGCAGGGCGCGGGCCGCGGTCGCGTCGAGCCGCGAGCCCGTGGGGAAGTAGATGGTGTTGGCGAAGCGGGTGGTCACGAAGGTGTCGGGGCCGGCCAGGCAGGGTACGGCGTTGCCGAAGGCGCCGCCCGCCGGCGCGCTGACGGCGGGCGTGGCGGGCCTGGCCCGCGCCGGCTCGGGCGGTTGCCAGCCTATTGGCAGCACGGCGAGCAGCGCGAGCAGGGCGGCGAGCAGGCGCGCGGCCGGGTGGCGGTTGAGGCTGTGAAGAGGGCGCATGCCGGCTCCTGTGCTGTCGTTGATGGCGGGCTGGTACGGCGCCGGAACGGGCGCGTCCTACAATAGGTCGGAGCGACTATGCCGGTCGAAGGAGTACGCCGATGTCACGTCTCGCCACGCTCGCCCTGACCATGCTGGCCCTCGCGATCCTGAGCGGTCCGGGGCTGTTCAACGCCCTGGGGGGAGCGGCCAGACCGCCCCGGGCCTACCTGCCGGCGGTGGGCTGCGCGGGCTGCGCCGGCCGGTTGGCGCCAACCCCGCAGCCTCCAGGCGCCGAAGATACCTGGTCGGCGCGCTTCGTCCAGCTCGTGAACGCCCGGCGGGCGGCTGTGGGCTGCCCGGCGGTGACATGGAGCCCGGCTCTGGCCCGGGCCGCCCGCTCGATCGCGACTACCTGGACCCCGCCGCAGCGCTGGTCGCGGGCGGTCTACGGGCAGCACGGCTACAGCGCGCCGGTGGTGGACGCCGTGACGGGGGGGACGAGCACGCCCGAGCAGGCCGTCGTCGCCTTCGAGCGGGAGTGGGGCGTTCTGAACGCCGCGGGCACCGACATCATCCCGAGCCCCATCTTCGCGTCGTGCCACAGAACTGGGGGCTTGCAAGCCAGCTATGACCTGGGCGTCGGGCTCGGCGACGAGCACATCGTCGTGGCCCTGGCGGAGGACTTCTTCGAGGCGCGCATGGTTGACCGGATCAACGCGGCTCGTCTGGCGGCAGGCTGCCCCGCGGCCGCGCCTAACGCAATCTTGATGCGCGCTACAGGCGACTGGAGCGCCCACCTGGTCTCCAGCGGCCGCTTCGAGCACTCCCCATTCGACTGGTACAGTAAGCCGCCTTATTCTTACTGGACGAGCGGGGTTCTGGAGAATATTACGGGCGGAGCTTTCTCCGCCGAGACTGCCTTCGAAGACTGGATCGGCTCGCCCCTGCACAGGCGCAACCTGGAGTGGTGCTACAAGCCCGGCGACCCGTCCTATCACCCGGCCGTCTTCTACGAGATCGGCATCGGCTATGACGGCGGGATCTGGACCCTGGCGATCGCCGACCGGGCGCCGTAGGGCGCCGTCTGACCCGATCTGTCGCGCCCCCGCCCCGCCGAGTGGGGGCGCCGCCGGCGTGCGCCGCGCGCGCAGGAAGAGCGCCCGGGCCGCACCCTCGACCAGGGGGCTGTCCCAGGTGTCGCCCGCCCAGACGCTGAGGGCCGGCGCGCTGTAGGCTGGCGGGCCATAGACGGCGCCGTGTCGCGGGCCGCGCTCCCCGGCCGGGGCGGCGAGGCAGACCGCGAGGGCGGCGGCGAGCAGGCCCGCGCAGGCGATGGACAGG
>DAOLDO010000144.1:0-10215 GCA_035327325.1 Chloroflexaceae bacterium
GGGATAGCCGAGGCGGAGGATGCGGGCGGCCTTGTGGAAAGCCTGGCCCACGGCGTCGTGGGGGGTCTGGCCGAGCAGCTCGTACGCGCCGCGGGCTTTCAGCAGGGCCAGCAGCGTGTGGCCGCCACTCACCACGAGCGCCACCAGGGGGAACTCCGGCACGGATGCGGGCCCCGCGTCACCAGACGACGGCTGGCCGGCGGCACGGCTCGGGCTTTGGTCCTTGGTCCTTGGTCCTTGGTCTGCGGCGAGCCAGTTGGCGTAGATGTGGGCCTCGAGGTGGTTGACGCCGACGAAGGGCAGCCCGCGCTGCCAGGCCATGGCCTTGGCGGCGTTGAGGCCGGTGAGCAGGGCGCCGCTCAGGCCGGGCCCGTAGGTGGCGGCCACGGCGTGGACGCCGTCCCAGCCCCCCGGCACGGCCCGCAGGGCCTCCTCGATCACGGGAGCGAGGGTGACGATATGCTGGCGCGAGGCGACCTCGGGCACGATGCCCCCGAAGCGCCGGTGCATGTCCATCTGCGAGGCGACGACGTTGGCCAGGATGGCGCGCCCGCCCCGCACCACGGCGGCGGCGGTCTCGTCGCACGAGGTCTCGAGGGCCAGGATGGTGAAGTCGGACGGCAGTGGTTCCATGCCCCCAGTATACGCGATCGTGGCGCCTCAGGGGGCGGGGGGCGCCTCGCCCACCCGGGGGAGGCGGGGCCGGGCGTGGCGCGGGGCGGGGCGGGGCGGCTCCCGCCGGCCGAGGGCGGCCGGCGCGGCGAGGAGCAGCAGGGCCAGCCCGGCCCGCAGGTCGAAGTCCGGGGGGACGATGGTCGGGAAGGGATAGTAGACCAGCCCGCCGAGGCCGCGCAGGCGCATAGCGGCGAGGGCGGCCACGCAGCCGAGGGCCGCGGCGGCGGCCAGGGCGTCGCGGTGCCGCCAGCGCTCGCGCCTGTAGGCGCTGCGCGTCACCAGGCGGCCCAGGGCCCGCAGCGAGAGGCCCAGGGCCAGGGCGCCGCCCGAGGCCATGGCCGCTGGGGCCACGCCCGGCCCGTAGTAGAGCCAGGCGAACACCCCGGCGCCGAGCAGCAGCACCCCGAGCAGCGTGCCGATCTGGCGCAGCCCCGCCGCCCGCCCCGCCGGCGCGGCGCGCCCGTAGCCCCGCGCGTCGAGGGCCTCGGCCAGCTGCACCGAGCGCTCCAGGCTGCCCGCCAGCAGGGGCGCCACCATGGGCGGCCAGCTGCGCGGCCCGCCGAAGCGGTGGCCGCGCGCTCGCTGGGCCTGCCCGATCTCGACCACGGCCCGCAGCAGCGACGGCACGAAGGCCACCGCGATGGTCACGGCCAGGCCCGCGTGGAAGAGCGAGCGCGGCGTCAGCCGCAGCAGCCTGTGGTGGTCCACCAGGGCGTTGAAGGCGCCGAAGACCACCATCAGGGCCCAGATGCTTAGCCCGCGCGTCAGGCCCCAGGCCAGGGCCTCGGCGGTGACCGGCCCGCCCAGGACGACGCCGCCCAGCCAGGCCGGCAGCCGCAGGGCGGGCAGGGCCAGCAGCACCGTCTCGCCCCGCGCCCCGCCCACGGTGATCAGGCCGAAGGCCACGTAGCCGGCGCAGACCAGGGCCCCCGCCCGCACGAACAGCCCGAAGCTGCGCGCCAGGGGCGAGTCGCCGCGCCAGGCCAGGAAGACCTGCGTCGCCGCCAGGAAGACCAGGCACAGGTAGAGGGGGTTGGGCGCGAGCACGATCGCGCCGAGGGCGGCCCCGAGCCAGATCAGCCAGGTGAGGGTGTGCATACGCGCTACGCCGCCGCGGCGATGGTCGCGATGGCGACCACCTCGGCGATCTCGCACATGGCCCCATAGGTGTCGCCGGTCAGCCCGCCGAGGTCGCGGGTCCACCAGCGGGCCAGCAGGTGGGCGCAGGCCCACACCAGGAGCATGGCGGCGAGCCCGGCGGGCCCCGCCACAAGGGCGGCGATCAGGGCGGCGCCGAGGGTGGCGACGGCGAAGTCGGGCCGGCGCACCTGCTCGTGGAAGGCCCGGCCCAGGCCGCCCTCCGCCGCGGCCGGGAACCAGTAGATGCCGTAGATGTCGGCCCAGCGCCCGAGGGCCGGCGCCAGCAGGGCCGCCTGCCACCAGGCCGCGCCCGCCTCGGTCAGGAGCGCCACCTTCAGCAGCAGCACCGCCGCCAGGGCCAGGGCGCCCATCGCCCCGATCCGGCTGTCCTTCATGATCTCGAGCTTGCGCTCGCGGGGGCGCCAGCTCATCACCGCGTCGAAGGTGTCGCTCAGCCCGTCGAGGTGCAGGCCGCCCGTGAGGACGCCCCAGGCCACCACGACCAGGGCCGCCCGCGCCAGGTCGCCCCAGACGAGCCCGGCCAGCCAGCCCACGGGCAGCAGCGCCGCCCCGATCAGCAGGCCCGCCGCGGGGAACCAGGGGATCGCCGCCACCATGCCCCGCTCGCTCATCGGCGGCAGCCCCGGCGTGGGGATGATCGTCAGGAAGCGCACGGCCTCGCCCAAAGGCTGAAGGCTGAAGGCTGCAGGCCGAAACCCGCCCCGCTCGTTCGCGGCACTCCCCTGACTGTTCGGCCCTTCCTCGTTCATCGCTCAGCCTTCATCACTGCTCTTGGGACCTCGTTAACCATGCGCACGATCGCGCCGCCGCCGTAGACGTCCACGCAGGTCACGCTGCCGAGGTCAACGCGCCAGTGCCAGTGCGCGGTGGGCGCCAGGCCGAGGCAGGCGCAGAGCACCAGCTGGATCGGCGTGGCGTGGGTGGCCACGAGCACGCGCCCGCCGCGGTGCTCGCGCAACAGGGCGCGCCAGGCCGCGCCGACGCGGGCCGCGACCTCGGCAAGGCTCTCGCCGCCCTCGGCCCGCCCGTCGGCGCCCGCCGCCCAGCGGGCCCTGGCCTCGTCGGGGTAGCGGGCCAGCACCTCGCTGTAGGTCAGGCCCTCCCAGCGGCCGTGGTCGGTCTCGGCCCAGGCCGGGGCCACCACGGTGGCCACGCCCTGGCGGCCGGCCGTGATCGCCTCGGCGGCGAGCCTGGCCCGCTCGCTCGGGCTGGAGATGGCCACGCCGAAGGGGGTGCGCCGCAGGCGCTCGGCGAGGGCGCGGGTCTGCGCCTGGCCGTAGTCGGTCAGGGGGCTGTCGCCGCGGCTCTGGTAGCGCCGCTCGAGGTTGTGACGGGTCTGTCCGTGGCGGACGAGCCAGACGCTGGTGCGCACGAGGCCCTCCTCTACCGGCGCCGGGCCAGGATGGCGGCGCCCGCGCCGAGGACCAACACGAGGGCGCCGAAGCCGAGGTAGCCGCCCCAGCCGCCCTCTGTCGGCGCGGCGGGCGTCGGCGCCGCGATGGTGGCGGGCGCGCCCGTCGGCGAGGTCGGCGCCTGAGCCTGTGGGGCGGCCCCGGCGGGCGCCGCGGTGGCCGCGGGCGGAGGCGTAGCCCTGGCCGGCGGGGGGGGCGAGGGTGCCGCCGCAGGGGGCCCGCAGACCGCCGCGTGGTCGAGCACGGGTGGCACGGCCCCCTCGCCGGACTCGCCCAGGCCCCAGGCCCAGCCGTGGACGTCGCCGTCGCGGGCCTGGACGCCGGTCGCGCCCAGGCTGGCGTAGGCCCAGGCGCCGCCGTCGAGGGTGTAGAAGGCCCAGTAGATGCTGCGGGCCCCCTCGCGCCGGCAGAAGCAGCTCTCGGCGGGGTAGTCGCAGCCCTCGGGCCCGATCTTGCACACGGCCGACCCTACCCCGCCGGCCTGGACGACCACGGGCAGGCCGGAGCGCTCGAGCAGCTCGAGCCCGTCGAGCTCCGGCTCGTCGAAGGCCACGCAGGCCGTCTCGACCCGGCCATCGCCGTACTGGACCACGAGGCCGGCCCGCTGCTGGTTGGCTTGCGCCCCGACGCTCGTCGCCGCGAGGAGCAAGGCCAGGAGACCAGGCGACCAGGCGACCAGGAGATTCCTGAGCAGGCGTTTTGTAGGGTGCATGAGCTGGTCTCCAGATCTTCGGGTCTCCGGTCTCCTGGTCTTCCTCGTCTCAGCGGGCGGCGCGGCGGGTGGCCAGGCCGAGGGCCAGGAGGGCCAGGCCGGCCAGGGCGAGCGCGGCGGCGGGCAGGGTGGCGGGGGCGCCGGTGGCGGGCAGTCCGGCGCCTGGAGCAGGGGCGGCCGAGGCGGCGGGGGCCACGAGGTCGGCGGCGCCGCTCACGCGGGCCGTCGCCACGGGCAGGGCCTTGCCGAGCAGGGCGGGGATGGCCTGGTAGGTGGCGAGGGCGTTGTCGTCGGCCTGGGCGGCCTGGAAGCGCAGGGCCCCGCTGTCGTTCTGGAGGGCGGCGAGGGCGTCCATGGGCGATTGGCCGCCGGCGGCCCACTCGCCCTCCGCAGGGTCCTGGCCGGCGGCGACGATGGCCTGGATCACCGCGGCGGTGGAGTTGGCGTCGCTGTCGTTGCCGAACTGGGAGGTCTGGGAGTAGGGGAAGCCGCCGTCGTCGTTCTGCTGGCCCTCGAGGTAGGCCATGGCCCTGGCCCGCGCGCCGTCGGCCTGGCGCTGGCCCACGAGGGCCTGCACGGCAAGGCTGGTGGTGTTGGTGTCGCTGCCCGTCTCGGCGGTGCCGTCGAAGCTCCAGCCGCCGTCCTCGAGCTGGAGGTCGATCAGGCGGGCGACGGCGGCGGGGCTGGGCGAGGCGCCGACGGCCCTGGCCGCCAGCATGGCCAGGGCGTGGCCGTAGACGTCGGGCCCGTACTGGCCGGTGGCGGGGTCGTAGCTGGCGCCGAGCTGCTCGAGCAGGTTGGCCCCGCCGAAGCTGGCGGGGTCCGCGCCGGCGGCGACGGCGGCCATGATCAGCTTGGCGGCGCCGCCGGGGCCAGAGGCGGCGTAGGACGGGGCCTGGGCGGCCAGGTAGTCGAGGGCCGAGGTGCCGCCTGACCGGAGCTCGGCCGGGTCCGCGCCGGCGGCGACGAAGGCGACCACGGCGTCGGCGGTGTCGCCGGGGCCGAAGCCGGGGAAGCTGCCGTCGGGCTGCTGCTGGGCGCGCACCCAGTCGAGGGCCCGGGCGGCAGCGTCGGCGGGGGCCGTCTGGGCGGGCGGGGCGGCCGTGGCGGCGGGGGCGGCGAGCAGGGCGAGGGCGAGCAGGGCGAGGGCGAGCGGGGCGAACATGACGCGGGGCATGGGGGCTCCCTCCGGGCCCTTGGCGGGCCCCAGACCACGGGCACGAAAAAACCTCTCCGAGCTGCGGAGAGGGTGTGCAGAGAAGGGAGCGGGCGGCCGGGGCCGCGCATCCCTGCGCCTGCCTCACCCCGTTCCAGCGCGGTGTGAAGGGCAACAGGCTAGGGATGGGCATTCTGGCTCGGGGGCCCGTGGCCCCCCTACAGTAGCGTGGACTGCGCCGGAGTTTGACCGGCTTCCCCCGTTTAAGCCCTTCGCTTCCTCCGGGCTCCCCGCCGCGTGGGGCCTGGCCCCACGGTGGCTCTATTCAATTGGGCAGATGGTACCACGACCCGCCCCCTCCGTCAATCGAGGCCGAGGGCGGCGGGCAGGCCCTCGATGTAGGAGGGGTAGCGGGGGCGCAAGCCCAGCTCGTCGCGCATGCGCCCGTTCGCCATGCGGTGCGAGACGCCGGCCATGGCCACCAGGTCGGCCGGCAGGGGCGAGGGGCGGCCGCGCAGCCGGCTGGCCGCGCCGACCAGCCAGACCAGGGCGCGGGCCGCGGCGGGCGAGATGGAGGGCGGCGGCGGGGCGCCGAGCAGACGGGCCAGCCGCCCGTAGAAGGCGGCCACGGGCGCGGGCTCGTCGTCGGCCAGGTTGTAGACCCGGCCGGGCCGCCCCCGCTCGGGCATGGCCAGGAGGGCCGCCACCAGGTCCTCGATGTGGATGTTCGAGGCGTAGCCGCGCCCGCCGCCGATCAGGGGGAAGCGCCCGCGGCGCACCTGATCCGCCATCAGCGCCGGGCTGCCGGGGCCGTAGACGGCGGCGATGCGGGCGACCTGCACGGGCAGACCCTTGCGCCGGTGCAGATCGAGCAGGGCCTGCTCGGCGGCGTGCTTGGCCCTGGCGTAGGGGAAGGCGGGCGCGGGCGGGGTGGCCTCGTCGAGCCAGCCCGGGCCGCTCGGGTAGAGGGCGCCGCTGCTGGCGTAGACCAGGGCCTTCAGCCCCGGCAGCCCGGCGCACAGCTCCGCCAGCGTCTCGGCGCTGCCGGCGTTGGCCCGCCAGATCGCGGCGCGGTCGCCCAGGGCCGAGCCCGCCAGGTGGTAGACGACCCGGGCCCCCGCGAGGGCCTGGCGCAGCGCCGCCGCGTCACAGGCGTCGGCGACGACCGGCTCGGCGCCCAGGGCGGCGAGGGGCGCCAGGGACTCGGGGGCCAGGTCGAGGGCGCGCACGGGCTCGTCCCGCCCGCGCAGGGCCGCCGCCAGGTGCCTGCCGATGTACCCGCCCGCTCCGGTGATGAGGATCATGGCCTGCGCCTACCCAAGCTGGGCCAGCACGTCGGCGAGGACGGCGATGGCCCTGCGGTACTCCTCGACCTCCACGTGCTCGTCGGGGGTGTGGTCGAGGCGCGAGTCGCCGGGGCCGTAGGCGACGATCGGGCAGCCCCAGGCGGGGCCGACCACGTTCATGTCGGCGGTGCCCGTCTTGTGCAGGAAGGCGGGCCGGCCGCCCTGCCCCCTGATCGCCCGCACGAAGGCCCCGGCCAGGGGCGTGGTGCGCGGGCCGCGGAAGGCCGGGCAGCCGCCCTCGAAGCTGAGGCTGGCGGGGCCGGCCATGGCCCGCAGCTCGTCGGCGAGGGCGGCGGGGTCCACGCCCTCGGGCAGGCGCAGGCCGACCGTGGCCTCGCACCAGTCGGCCAGGCCGTCGCCGCCGCTGGCCACGCGGCGTAGCGCGGGGGTGAGCTGCTCGAAGAGCTTCGCGCGGCCGGCGTTGTGGGCGGCGCAGCGGGCCTCGACGGCCCGCCAGAAGGCGACCATGGCCTCGGGGGCGGCGGGCAGCTCGCCGGCGCTGTGGGCGGCGGGCTGTTCGAGCCGGTAGTGGGCCACCAGGCGGCCCTTGTAGCCCAGGGTCACCCGGTCCCACCCGCTCGGCTCGCCGATCACGCAGAAAGCGGGGGTGTAGCGCTCGCGGGCGTGGTGGGCCCCGCGCGAGCTCGCGGCCTCCTCCTCGGTGGCGCCGACGAGGGCCAGGCGGCAGCGCAGGCGCCCGGCCAGCTCGGCGCGGCGGGCCGCCTGCACGAAGGTGGCGAAGGGGCCCTTGGCGTCCACGGCGCCGCGCCCGTAGAGCCGCCCGCCCTCGAGCCGCACCGGGATCGCGCCCGGCACCGTGTCAATGTGGCCGAGCAGCACCACCAGGGGGCCGCCGTCGCCCAGCAGGCCCACGGCGTTGCCCGCCTCGTCCACAAAAGTGTCCCAGCCGAAGGCGCTCATCTGGCCAACGAGGAAGGCGGCCGCGGCGGCCTCGTCCCCCGAGAGGGAGGGGATGCGCAGCAGGTCGGCGAGAAACTGCACGTCGTCGCTCATGGGGCGATTATAGCGCACCGGCAGGGGCGCGGCGTTACGCCTGCTGTAGCGCCGCCGTGGTACTCTAAAAGCTGTCGCGAGCGACGACCGCATGTCGTACTTCCGGTCGGCGCTGTCGGCCCCGCCTCTCTGGCGGGCGACGCCCGGGCGCGGCCTCCCCCCTGCGGAAGGCGCGCGTGGAGTCGGTGGCGCCCCTGCCCTAGAGTCCTCCCTGGCCGCCGCTTCCTTGCGCGAGGATCTGCAGCATGGCTGACACTTCTCAACTGCACCACCAGGCGGAGCCCGTGGGCGCGTGGGCCCAGCTCGACGCCCTGCTCCAGGTCGTGGAGCAGCCGGTCTTCGCGCTCGGCCCCGCTGGCGAGGTCACGCTCTGGAGCGAGGCGGCGGCCCGGGCCTTCGGCTGGTCGGCCGAGGAGGTGGTGGGCCGGCCACCCCCGATGATCGGCCCGGAGCAGGGGCCGGCGCTCGGCGCGCTGCGCGACCGCGTCGGGCGCGAGGGCCGCCTGGCCGGGGTCGAGGCGCGCTGGCGGCGCCGCGACGGCACGCCGGTGGCCCTGCGCCTGACCCTGGCCCCGGTCGGCGAGGCGGGGGGGGGTATTGTCGCCGCCCCCGGGGTCGGCGGGCCGGGCGCCGCCCGGGTCGCCCTCGACCGCTACAGGGCCCTCGCCAAGCACGCCCGCGACATTGTGCTCTTCGTGCGGCCCGGGGACGGCCGCATCCTCGAGGCGAACGACGCGGCGGTGACCGCCTACGGCTACAGCTACGAGGAGCTGACCGGGCTCAGCGTGGCCGACCTGCGGGCGCCGAGGACCCACGGGGAGCTGGCCGGCCAGCTCGCCGAAGCCCTGGCCCGCAGCGTTCTCTTCGAGACCGAGCACCGCAGAGCTGACGGCAGCACCTTCCCCGTCGAGGTGAGCTCGACCGCGGCCACGATCGACGGCGAGCGCATCCTGCTCAGCATCGTGCGCGACATCAGCGCGCGCCGGCAGGCCGACGCCGAGCGCGAGCTGCTGCGGGCGGCCCTGGCGGCCACGGCGAACGCCGTGGTGATCACCGACACGGGCGGCCACGTGCAGTGGGCCAACCCGGCCTTCACCACCCTCACCGGCTACGAGGCCGCCGAGGTGCTCGGCAGGAAGACCTCGTTCCTGCGCTCGGGCCGCCACGACGTCGCCTTCTACAAAGAGCTGTGGGACACCGTGCTGGCCGGCCGCTCGTGGCGGGGCGAGCTGGTCAACAGGCGCAAGGACGGCGCGCTCTACGTCGAGGAGATGACGATCACCCCGGTGCTGGTGGAGGGGCAGCCGGCCCATTTCGTCGCGATCAAGCAGGAGGTGACGGCCCGCGTCGAGCGGGCCCGCGAGCGCGAGGCGATGCTGACCATCGCCGAGGCCATGCGGCAGGCCCGCGCCCGGGCCGACCTGCTGCCCATCCTGCTCGAGCAGACCTGCGTGCTGCTGCAGGCCGAGGCCGCCGCCCTGGCGATCTGCGACCCGGCCACGGGCGACAGCGTCTTCGAGCTTGGGCTGGGCGAGTGGGAGGAGCTGGGGCGCCTGCGGCTGCCGGCGGGCGTAAGCGTGACGGGGCGGGTGATCGCCAGCGGCGAGCTCTACCACAGCGACGACATCCGAGGCGACCCGGCCCTGGCGCGCCCCGAGCTGATGGGCGGGGTGCGCGCCGCCGTCTGCGCGCCGCTGCGCAGCGAGGGAGTGGTGATCGGGGCGCTCTGGGCGGGCCGGCAAGCGCCGATGGGCCCCGCCGAGCGGCGCCTGGTGGCGGCCATCGCCGACCTGGCGGCGAACGCGATCAGGCGGGCCACCCTGAGCGAGCAGACCGAGCGGCAGCTGCGGCGCCTGATCGGCCTGCGCACGATCGACCACGCGATCACCAACAGCTTCGACATGCGCCTTAGCCTGAGCGTCGTGCTGGACCAGACCGTGCAGCAGCTCGGCGTTGACGCGGCGGCGGTGCTGATCCTCAACCCTCACAGCCTCACCCTGGAGCACGCCGCCAGCCGGGGCTTCCACACGAACGCCATCCTCAGCACCAGGGTGCGCCTGGGCGAGGGCCTCGCGGGGCAGGCCGCCCTCGAGCACAAGACCATGGTCGTGCCGGCGGTGGCCGACCCCGAGAGCGGCTTCGTGCGCTGGGGGCTGATCGCCGCCGAGCGCTTCGAGAGCTACATCGCCGTGCCGCTGGTGGCCAGGGGCCACGTGCGCGGCGTGCTCGAGGTCTTCCACCGCGCGCCCCTGCCCGGCGACGCCGAGTGGCTCGACTACCTCGAGGCCCTGGCCGGCCAGACGGCGGTCGCCGTGGACAACGCCGAGCTGTTCGAGCACATGCAGCGGGCCAACATCGAGATGGCCCTGGCCTACGACACGACCCTGGAGGGCTGGTCGCGAGCCCTCGAGCTGCGCGACAAGGAGACCGAGGGCCACTCGCAGCGGGTCACCGACCTGACCGTGCGCCTGGCCCGCGCCATGGAGATCGGCGACGACGAGATCGTCCATATCAGGCGGGGGGCCCTGCTCCACGATATCGGCAAGGTGGGCATCCCCGACGCCATCCTGCTCAAGGCCGGCCCCCTGTCCCCCGCCGAGCGCGAGGTCGTCAAGCTGCACCCGACCTACGCCTACGAGCTGCTGCGCCCGATCGCCTACCTGCGGCCCGCCCTCGCCATCCCCTACTGCCACCACGAGAAGTGGGACGGCACGGGCTACCCGCGGGGCCTGAAGGGCG
>DAOLDO010000145.1:0-10199 GCA_035327325.1 Chloroflexaceae bacterium
TACAGGCATACCGCTCCCGTGGTCACTCGGGGGTGGGTTACATGCTCCACGGGAAGGCGGACCAGGAGGGCGAGGTCGGTATCGACTTCGACGGCTGCCGCGATGAGCCAACAGGTGAGATTGCCCCCTGGGCGCAGGTGTGGATCGAGCGTCTCATCTCGCGTGGCTACGCCGATGTCAGTCCAAGCCAGGCCGGCGTCAAGTTCATCGTGCGCGGTGCCATCCCCAAGGCGCTGCGGCACGCGCTGGGCCAGCACGAGGGCATCGAGATCTACGCCTGGGGCCGCTGCTTCACCATGACCGGCCAGCGCCTCCCTGGCTGTGCCGACGAGCCCCTCGATGCACAGGAGGTGCTCGACGACTTGTTCACCGCCTTCGGGAAGCAGCAGCCGGCCGCCCCAGAGCCCCCAGTCGCGCCGGTTGCGGAGCTCCCGGTCATATCGCCAGCCGGCGATGACTGGCGAGCAATGCGCGCCAAGGCGATCGACATGCGCATCAAGCAGTGGGTCGCCGAGAAGCTGGAGTGGATGCGGGTCGAGATGGCCGTGACCACAGGCATGCGCCACAACAAGCGGCTGGAGCTTGGCCGCCTCGGCGGTGGGCTGATCGCGACCGCGCCGCACTGCCTCACCGACGAAGAAGTGCTCGCCACGCTCTTCCACGCCAAGCCGCCCGAGGCCCACGTCGCCACCGAGCTCCAGGCGATCCGCGACGGCATCGCCCACGGCAAGCGCAGCCCGCTGCCGCTCCCCTTCGCGCTGCCCACCGACCACGCCCCGCTCATCCGCGACGGCCGGGCCTGGTGTCCCAGCTGTAGCTCGGCGCTTCTTCGCTCGCGTTACCCCTACCTGCAGGTCGCTGAACCGGGCTGGTACTGCCCGCGCTGCAAGGGCGCGATGGCCTGGCCGCTCGCGGCGTGGCACGGCCCCGCCCCGCTCGGCGACGAGCCACCCAGTTCTGATGAGGTCGCGTGGCCGGCAAGGCCAGGAAGCACGCTCATCCACGCCAGCCGCATCGGCGAGGCGGTCGAGCGCATCACCTGGCTCATCCCTGGTCTGCTCGGGCTCAACGCCATCTCGCAGCTGTTCGCCCCGGGCGGCAGCGGTAAGTCGCTGCTCGCCCTCGACCAGGCCCTCTGTGTCGCCCAGGTCGCCCCGGTGGTTTATGTGGCCGCCGAGGCCGCCGGCGAGCAGGAGGAGCGCATCGCCGCATGGTGCGCGCACCACGGCCTTGACGTGGGCCAGCTCTACTTCTGGCCCAAGCCGCTCACGCTGAAAGATGCCGCCAGCGTCGACTCTTTCCTCGCTGAGGTGCGGGAGGTGCGCCCGTCGTTAATTGTGATCGACCCGCTGGCCTCCTGCATGGTTGGCCTGGAGGAGAGCAGCACCGGCGACATGCAGATCGCCGTTGACGCCCTGAACACCATCCGCCGGGCCACCGGCGCCGCGATCAACGTCGTGCACCACACTGGCTGGTCGACCGAGCACGAGCGCGGCAGCAGTGTGCTGCGCAACGCCTGCCGGGTGGTGATCAAGCTCACGACCGACGACAGCGGCCTGATGACCCTGACCTGCGAGAAGGCCAACAACGGCAGGCCCTTCGAGGCGCGCTACTTCCGCCTGGTCGAGGCCGGCACGAGCGTCACTCTCATCCCTGCCAGCAAGGTGACCACGCGCAACGCCGCGCTGACCGTGAAGCACATTGCTATCCTGGAGGCGCTCAGCCTCCAGCAGCACCGCGATGGGGCCAGCTTCACCCAGATCCTCGACTACACCGAGCAGGGCAAGAGCACCCTGCACAAGGGCATCAACCGGCTGCTCGAGCGCAGCCTGATCGCCCGCGAGCGGCAGACCTACAGCCTCACCGACGAGGGCCGCGCCGAGCTCGCCACGGCGGCGCAGGCGACCGAGTTCGCCGGTTCACCCGCCCAGGTCCACGGCGAACTGCGAGTGAACTGGGCCGTGAACGTTGTGCGGTCAGAGGGCGAACTACGGCATCAGGACGCGGAGTTCACCCAGTTCACCGCGCAGGAAGCTCCAGTTCACCCCGAGGGTGCCCCGCCAGTCAGCGCGCAGTTCACCTCGGATTCTGCATCACAATGCGCTCGTTCACCGCAGTTCACCCCGAGTTCACCCTCCAGTTCACCGCATCAGTTCACCAGTTCACCCCTGGCGCCCCCTTTAAGGGGCGCAGGGAGTGAACGAGAAACGAGCGAACCGGCTACACCCGCTCTGGCAGAAGGCACAACACCCACCACTGCCACAAGCCCACTACCCGAGGGGTGGACGGTTCATAGCTGCGATGTTCGCGGCTGGGTGAGCGTACTGGGTACAAAGTTCCTTGCCCGAGGCCCCAATGGCGAGCAGACCGAACCCTGCGATAGTGAGGGCGAGGCGAGGTTCTGGGCAAGGCGGATGGTTGATGTTCAACACCAGGAGCCGGAGGAGGCACACTGAGACACGCCTTCCCGCCAGGCCATAACCGAAGACCATTCCTGTATCTCCGCATCTCGGCGCCTCAGCGCGCCAGGCACTCCAAGGGAGCATAGTTATGACACAGCCCGTAGCGATCGGACTTATCGTCGGCCACGGCTATACCAAGATCCAGGGGCCAGGGGGCACCGCCTGCTTTCCCTCCGTGGCCGCCCTGGCACCCACGAACGACGGCCACCTGGTGGACGCGACGCTTGGCCCACCGCGCAACACCGTAGTTACCCTGGACGACGGCAGCGAGTGGCTCGCGGGGGCGACCGCGCTGAGCATCGCGCCCAACCGGCTCGTCTCGATCCTCGACCGGGCGCGCTACGGCTCGCCGAGCTTCGTGGCCCTCGCCCGGGAGGCCCTGCGCCAGGTGCTGCCTTGCCCGGCCCCGCTGCGCGTTATCACCGGCATGCCCGCGGCCTGGTTCGCCGACGTCGGCGCGCGCCAGCAGCTCGCCGACGCGATCACAAAGGCGGCCCGGCCCTGGGGGCCGGCGCACGTGACCCTTGCCCCAGAGCCTGCGGGCATCTACTACGACTACCTTTTCGAACGCGGCAGCCTCGACCTTGGGCGCAAGGCGGAGCAGGTCGGCGTGTTCGACCTGGGCTACCGCGACGCCGGCGTGGCCTGGTTCAGCGCCGGGCGCTACGCCGGCGGCGAGAGCGTACCGGGCGGGATGGCAGAGAGCCTGCGCGAGGTCAAGCGGCTGATCGCCGCGACCTACGGGCTGGAGCTGAGCCTGCACGAGGTTGACACTGCGGTGCGCCGGGGTGGCCTGACCGTGGAGGGAGAGCGCCGCGCCTTGCCGCCTGGGAGCGCCGAAGCCCTCGTGAAGGGTCTGGAGACCGTGGCCGCGACTGGGCGCAGCCTCTGGCCCAACGGTGGGCGCGGGCTGGACGCGCTGGTCGTTGGTGGCGGCGGAGCGCACGTCCTGGCCGAGCCACTGCGGCGTGCCTTCCCGCACGCCGTCGTGCTGAGCCAGCCCCAGCTGTCCGGCGCCCGTGGCTTCTACGCGATGGCGTCGATGGCGGCCGCCACAAGCCGAGGGCTG
Source organism: Chloroflexaceae bacterium (assembly GCA_035327325.1). Classification (GTDB taxonomy): domain Bacteria; phylum Chloroflexota; class Chloroflexia; order Chloroflexales; family Chloroflexaceae; genus CAIWXH01. The sequence continues at coordinate 3,532 of DAOLDO010000145.1, forward strand.
TAGCCAGTGGGCCGCCGTGTAGTCAGCCTGTCCCTGCCGGCCAGCGACCCGCACAGCACCGCGATCATCGCTTGGCTTGACACGCAGCCGGCGGGGAGCGACATCGCACCGGCGCTGCGCCGGCTCATCGCCGAGGCTCTGGACACCGGCCCAAGGCTGGCCGCGATCGAGGCCAAACTCGATCGTGTCCTCACCGGCGGGGTGGTGGTGGCGCCGCCGGCAAATCCTTTAGTCGCGTCGCCAGCCGATCCGCTGGTGGCGGCCGCAATCGACGAACTGCTTGACTTCGGCGTGTGACGGCGATACGCGGCGTCTTGAAGGGGCGGAGCTGATCACCGACAGCCGCTTGTCACACGCCTATGGGCGATGTCCGGTCAGGTGCGAGAGGCGCTATGACGAGGAGCGCCGGCTACGGCGGCTACGGCGCAGCAGGACGCGGCAGAGCGCTGTCATAAGCCCGGCACCTTACCAACGCGGCCTGGAGCGCTGTGAGTGGGTCGCCACATCGTGAGAGGGGAGGGTGCAGAGCCAAAATGGTTTACAAATCCGCTCCTGACAGCTGCCCAGAGGACGGATATGGACCGGGGGCAGTAGGGGGGGTGGTCACGGGCGGAACACTGTTCTCCCCGTACTACCCCCTACCCACACCCCCTGGCTGTTCATCCCTTTTTGGCCCGAAAGTGGCTACAAATCTACAGTGGAAATGTCTTCCATAAGCAATATTTTAAGGAAAATATGTCGGACTTCACAAGTTGCTGTCGAAGTGTCTTCGACGACATGAAAACACGCTCCTCGCCCCCAGGCTACCCCCCCTTTTACGCCTTGCGAGACGCTGTCTGGGAAGGCTGCGAAGCGCCGGGTTACACCAAGTAAGGATGTAATTTGTTTTATGTTGTTAGGCGAAGAAGGAAGCTTCACAGCTCTCCATATGGACTTACCACCACTGAGCCGGAGACATCACGGCTCTCATCTTGCGCATGGCCCTGTCCCTGCCACCCTGGAGCGAATTGGCCCTTGAGCGATCAGCCCAGGCCGCCTACCTTGGAGGCGGGACAAGTAACTAGGAGGACGACTATGATACCGTTCCACTTCACTGCGGCCGCCGCCGCGGCTGCGCTCCCGGCACAGACCGAGGCGCAGCTGCGCTTCGTGACGCTGCTGCAGCGCGGCACGCTGTCCGTCGAGCTCTACGCCCCGCAGGGCGAGGACCGCCAGACGCCGCACGACCAGGACGAGCTCTATGTAGTGATCGCGGGCCACGGCGAGTTCCTCAACGGCGAGGAGCGCCACCCGTTTCAGGCCGGCGACCTGCTCTTCGTGCCCGCAGGCGTAGAGCATCGCTTCCTGAGCTTCAGTGACGACTTCCAGACCTGGGTGATCTTCTACGGCCCCAGGGGCGGCGAGCTGCCCGCGTCGTGCCAGCCGTCGTATGCGCCTGACTACGAGTAGCGAGTCGGGAAGGTCGTGCTCACGGCGTGATGTCATAGTCCTCAGCTTGTGCGTCCCAGTCCACGGTCTGGACGACGGGCGTGGCCGGGGCGATGGTAGCACCCCTGCACGCGGTCAGGAGTGGTAACAGGGCCATCGCATCTAATTCCGCATTCCTATCACGTTTTCGCGCAGTGTGCGTCGCGCCCCATGAGGGTAGAAAAGGATAGCGGACAGCCGTCCATCTGATACCGTGTAAGCCGAGATGAACTGCCTGCTCAGTCTCGAGCAGCTGTACTTCGGCAGCCTGCGTGATGGCTTCGGTGCGCTGAACGGCCTCCTGATAGCGTGGCGTGAGCCGGGCCAGGTGTAGAGGCAGCCAGGCTGGCAAGTAGCGGCGTCATGATCAGGCTGAGAAGGCGGTGGAGACGGGCGCATTTGCGCCGGGTCGCTGGGCTACACTGAGCGTAGTGATGGCATCAGTCTACGCCCAAGGAGACCCGACAATGCGCTGCACCAACTGTGACCACCTCAATCCCGCCGACGCCCGCTTCTGCACCAGCTGCGGGGCCACCTTTGCCGCCACCGTGCCGCTCCAGGCGCAGCCCGTCGCCCCCATAGGGCTAGCCGCCCCGTTGGCTGCTGCACCAGTGGCTCCTTTGGCCACCACGGCCGCCGCGGTGCCTGGGCTTAACCAAACCATCAACGTCACGGTGCAGGCCCCCGTGGCCGCGCCGGCGCCCACACCGGTGGTCGTGTTGGCCCAGCAGGCCGCCGGCCCCGGCTGCCTGGTACGCGCCCTCTACTTCTGCTTCGTCGGCCTCTGGCTAGGGGCGCTCTGGACCGGCCTCGCCTGGTTCCTGCTTGTCACCGTCATCGGCCTGCCGCTGGGCCTGATGATGCTCAACCGCATCCCGCAGGTGATGACGCTGAAGCCGGTGCGCACGCAGACCCAGGTGACCACGAGCGGCGGGGTCGTGGTGGTGAGCCAGGGCCAGGTCACGCAGCAGCCGTTCTGGCTGCGGGCCGTCTACTTCGTCGTCGTCGGCTGGTGGCTGAGCGGGCTCTGGCTCGGCTTCGCCTGGGGGCTGATCGGGGCTACCTTCGGCCTGGGCCTGCCCCTCGCCTTCTGGATGTTCGACCGCACCCCCGCCATCGTCACCCTCGCCCGCCAGTAGGATCGTCCACCCACGTCGCCGTGGCGTGGGCGGGAGCTCCCGCCCACGCCACCACACTACTGCCTATGGAAGCATATACCGACGACCCAGGTGCGAAGCTGCGCTTGCTGGAGAGCTGGCTGCCCCTGGCCCAATGGGAGTGCGAGGCCCAGGGCTGGGGCTACGACGGCCCGGGCCTGGAACGGCTCATCCTCCTGGCGGCCCCGTCCCTGCGTCAGGCGCCGTCCCTGATTGCCGCCCGCGCTCTGCTCTGGCACTATCACGAGCGACTCCAACGAGGGGAGCCATGACGAACCGCGGCGGGACCAAGCGCAGCTCCTGGCTGATCTTCCGGCGTCGTCTATCACTCATCCGCACTCTGCTCCGCGGCCCTCACACCCGCGAGGAGCTGATCGAGGTCGTCAACCAGGACATGCAGGGCGAGGGCTACGTGGGCGACGCCGCCAGCGCGCTGAAGCACGACCTCGACGCGCTGAAGGACGAGTACGGCTGCCGCGTTGCCTACCAGCGCGCGAGCAAGCGCTACGCCTTGGAGGACATGGGCGACCTGGCCCTGCTCGACCTGCCGGACACCTCCCTGGAGGCGCTGGCCTTCCTGGAGGCCAGCTTCCCTGAGGGTGCAGCCCTACCAGAGCACGCTTCGATCCGCGATTTACTCGACCGAGTGCTCCTGCTGCTGCCCGCTAGTCGACGCGAGGAGCAGCGCGGCCGTCGAGCAATTCTGAGCCTGCAGAACACCGATAGCCCGGCGAGCCGCATTGAACCTGCCGTGGTAGCGGTCGTCAAGCGGGCCATTCTCCAGCGTCAGGAGCTGAGCTTTGCCTATCGTAGCCCGCGGGCCGATGGGGCTACTATCCAGCACTGCGTGGCCCCCTACGAGATTGTCTTTCGGCCCGAGGGCCACGTCTACCTGGACGCCACCCTGCTGGAGGTAATCCCCCGCGACCCGGCGGCCCCCATCCCCTCCCCGGTGCACTACCGACTCGACCGGATGGTCCCCGGCAGCCTGGCCATCCTGCCGACAGTGCTCCCGCCGATCCGCCCGCAGCCGCCGGCCTACACCCTGCGCTACCGCCTGAGCCCTGAGGTCGCCCGCCGGCGTGACATCGCCACGCACTTCCCGAGTGCGGTGATCGACTACCACGACGACGGGAGTGCGACAGTCACGGCGATCACGACCAACCTCTGGCAGGCACGCCAGACTCTGCTACGCTACGGACCGGCCTGTGTCGTCCTGGAGCCCTTAGAGCTGGTCGAGCTGTTTCGCAGCGCCATCCGGGAGATGGTGGCAAGTTACGCCGTCACTCAGGCTGATAGTGGCGCCACCGACCCACCCACGGGAGAGCGCCCATGATCAAGCGTTATCCTTTTAAATGTGTGCTGCGTGATCACAACGACTACCCGTACCAGAGGAGTAGACCGCTGCTATGGACGCTACCCTCACCCTGGTTCTCACCGCCGCTGGTAGTGCCTTCGTTAGCTGAGCGCTCACTGGGCTGGGCGTCTGGGTGATAACCTCTCGGCGGTTCAAAGCCGAACAGACTGCCCTCGTCGAGCAGCGCGAGAGGGTAGCCCGTGCCGACGCGGCGTTGGAGGCTGAGTAGGTCGCCCTCATCGAGCAGCCCGAGCGGATAGCTCGCGTCGAGGCCACCCTCGTGACAGAGCGGGCTGCCCATGCCGACAAGCTAAATAAAACCACAGAAGTCATTCGGCACGGCCGATGACAGACAGGACGGTCGCGGGCTGGTGGTCCAACTCAGCGAAGAATTGCTCGACCGCGGCGATGAGCGCGGCGACCGACTCAAACAGGTAGTTATGCGTCACCTTGCGCCGCAGATGCTTCCAGAGCAACTCAATCACGTTGAGCTGCGGCGCATAGGTCGGCAGTTCACACACCTCCAGCCGGTCGGCGTAGCGCTCCAGCACTTTGTTTGTCGCCTTGCTGCGATGGATGATGAAGTTGTCGACCACGAGCACCACCTTCGGCCCTTCCCAGCGTTCGCCGGGGCAGTAGGCCTGGATAATCGCTTCCACAAGCGCGCAGAAGCTCTCGCTATTCTTCCGCTCGCGGATCAGGCGAGTAACCACGCCGGTGATCGCGTTGACCGCTCCGAAGCCGTACCGCTTCTGGTTCTTGCCCGGTGTCGGCACCTTGCGCTGGCTGCCACGTTTGGTCCAACAGCCAGCGATGCCGGGCAGCAGATGGAGGTCAACTTTGTCCTCGTACAGCAAGACGACCTCGCCACGCTTGGCGGCCGCCTGATGGCCGCGCAGCGTTTCCACCTTTTCGACATACTGCTCATCCGGACTGCTGATGCTCAGCACGGGCCGAATGACCGCGTAGCCAAGAGCGTGCAGATGGCGCCGCACTGTTTCATCACTCACTGTGACGTGACCCTGGCAGGCCAGATATGCTGCCAACTCGCGGCAGGTCCAACTCGATGTGGTCTGCTCGACCGTGCGTGGTTCGCTCTCGACGGCTTGCTCAAGCGCTTGGTCAAAGGGCGTAGCGGCTTTTGGGTGGCCTCCCGGAGCGGGGCTTGGTGGCCAGGCCAGCCAGGCCCTCAGCTTCATAGCGGTTCAGCCAGTACAACACCGTGTCGTCGTCGAACAGGGTCAGTTCGGCAATCTCAGGCACAGTCTTGCCGCGAGCCGAGAACAGCAGCATCTGGCAGCGTGAGCGCTCGTCGGCATCGTTGGTCGTTCGATAGCGCTCCTGGAGCGCAGCGAGCTCGGCCGCGTCGAGCGGCCGCACGAACCGGGGAGCGGGCATGGCATACCTCTCTTCGTCGTTGGTGATATGACCAGTATGCCATGTCAGCTCTCATCCCGAAGAAGTTCTGTGGTTCTATTTAGCCCAGTTAGAGCACCCTTGCCTGTGGTATGATTCGCGGGAAGAGCGTGACTTACGGGCTCGCTGTGCGGGAAGGAGCCTTGCGAATGACAGCCATCACCCTTCGCGAGATCGATGAGCGTCTCCGGCAGCTGCCGCCCGAGAAGCTCGCCGTGGTGTACGACTTCATCTCCTACCTGATCGAGCGCGACACCGCCGGCCTGCTCACGCAGCCCGAGCCAGATGGGCGCGAGACGGCCCTTGCCTCCGAGGCTGTGTTGCGCCGCGACTGGGAGCGACCTGAGGAGGATGAAGCGTGGGCGCATTTGTGAGAGGCGACGTCGTCGTCCTTCCCTTCCCCTTCTCGGACCTCAGTGCGACCAAACGGCGCCCGGCCCTGGTTGTCGCCACGTTGAGTGGCGCCGATATCATCCTTTGCCAGATAACCAGCCAGGCTAGCCGGGATGCGTACGCTATCCCCCTGCTCGACGAAGACTTCGCAGACGGCGGCTTGAGGCAGGCCAGCTTCATCCGTCCGAGCCGTCTCTTCACCGCCGACAGCGCGATTGTGCTCTATCGCGCGGGCATCATTAGCGAAGCGAAGCAGGCAGCTGTCGCCGCCGCGCTGGTTGATCTCTTCAAGGTGTGACATCCTCGGCGAGCACCCGGCCGATCGAAGGCATGCGGTATGACGACCAGCTCGGGTCTGCTCCCTCTCCCCGACGATCTTCCGACAGCGATGCGGGAAGCCTTGCATGCGCTAGCAAAGCTCTCCGACAGCGAGCTGCAGCGCGTCGTCCGCGAGCGGATGGCTGCCGCCGCGGTTGAGGAGTTCGACGAGCTGCGTGAGCGGCGCCGCGCCGGCCAGATCACTGGGGCAGAAGCGCGGCGGCTCAACGAGCTCACTGAGCACGCTGACCTGCTGATGCTGCGGAAGGCCCAGGCGGCGGCGCTCCTCAAGCAGCGAGGTCAGCCTGTGCCCACCCCTGCTGAGCTCGGGGCATAACCACGAATCAGCACCATCTCGGAGCGAGCTCGGCTCCGCTCACAGCTCCACGTGGCCGCCGTCGCCATTGCTGATAGGGATGAGCCGCGCCTCGGCCGCCGGCGGCGCGACGCTCGCGGCGGCGGCCTCGACGAGGGGGCGCACGCGCTGGTGGCGCCGACCGCGCGGGCCGAAGAGGAGCTCCATGGCCTGGGTTCGGTCGCCCGCGTCGAGGAGCTGCCGG
>DAOLDO010000146.1:0-10176 GCA_035327325.1 Chloroflexaceae bacterium
CAGGGCATCCATCGTGTGCTCATCGTGTCTTCCCTCCACACCCGGGCGGGGCGGACGCCCGCGACGGATGTCCGGAGGGACGAGCAGACTCGACGTTCTCAACAACGCGCGTCAGTTGGTAAGGTACGGCGCTGGGCGAAACAAAGACGGAGCAGGCCGAAGCGCTGCGCCGTGTGCTCACCTGCTCGCTTGTTCGGGAGCGCCCGCCAGGGGCGTCCTCCTCACAGGCGGGCAGTATAATAGCTGCCGGCGGTTCTGTCAAGAGGTGCTGACCGCCTGTTCAGGCGGCCCGTACGCACGTTGACGTAGGCCGGCTGTGGCGCTATGATTGGCCCAGCATCGCCCTTTGTTGCCCCCTCTCCCCTCTATGACAACACAAGACTGGATCGGCCTGGGTCTCTCGTACGTCTACGCGTCGGGTCTGCTCGTGCTTGCCGAGGTGGTCCGCCGCTGGCGGGGCTACCCGCAGGACTTCACGCGCAAGCTGGTCCATATCGGGGCGGGAATGTGGGTCTTCGGCGTCCTGGCCCTGTTCGACACCTGGTACATCGGCGTGATCCCCTTCGCGACGTTCATCGTGATCAACTATATCCTCTGGCGCTACAAGGTGCTCGAGGCGATGGACGCCCCCGACAGCTCGCCCGGCACGGTCTACTTCGCCCTCGCGATCACCATCCTCTTCCTGCTGCTCTGGCGCAAGGGCCTGCCGGGCGACATGGGCCACATCGCCGCCGCCGGGACGATGGCGATGACCTGGGGCGACTCGCTGGCCTCGATCGTGGGCCGGCGCCTGGGGCGTCGGCGCTACACGGTGATGGGCGGCACGCGCTCGTGGGAGGGGACGGCGGCGATGTTCGTCGCCAGCCTCGTGGCGATGTGGCTGACCCTGCTCCTGGTCCCGGGCTCGCCCCTGGCGCCGACCGCGGCGCCCCTGGGCGCGGGCGCGGCCTTGCTGGCGGCCCTCGTCGGCGCGGGGGTCGCCGCCGCGGCCGAGGCCGTCTCGCCCGCCGGCACCGATAACCTGAGCGTGCCCCTGCTCGCTGCCGGCGCTGTGTTCATCGTCGTAACAGCCCTCGGCTAAGATGGGGCTGCCTTTGTTGCGGGCCGCGGCCCTGAAGACGGCGTCCCGCTAGACCGGCGGGGCCGCCGCCCTCGGCGGTGCCGGTCGCAGCGGCGCCTCGAGCGAGCGATGGACACAGGCGCCTGTCGGCGGCCGCGTGCCGGCGGCCAGGGAGGAACAGGGTGGATAGCCTCCGCATTCCCATTCTCAAGATCGGCGACATCCTGATCGCCTCTATCCAGGTCGCCCTGCACGACGCCTCGGCCGTCCAGTTCAAGGACGACCTGCTCCAGAAGATCCACGATACCAGGGCCAGGGGCGTGATCATTGACCTGACGGCCCTCGACGTGGTCGACTCGTTCATCGGGCGCCTGATCGCCGACATCGCCGCGATGGCGGGCCTGATGGGCACGCGGGTCGTCCTCACCGGTCTGCAGCCCGCCGTGGCCATCACGCTGGTCGAGCTAGGTCTTGAGCTGCCCCGCGTGCTCACCGCCCTCAACCTCGAGAAGGGGCTCAGCATGATGCAGCGCATGACTGAGGAGCGCGGCGATGGCTCAGCCTAAGACTGCGGTGATCCGCAGCGACCTCGATATCGTCATTGCCCGGACCATGGCCCGCGACGCGGCCAAGGCCCTCGGGTTCGGGGCGATTGACCAGGCTCGCATCGCCACGGCGGTGAGCGAGCTGGCGCGCAATATCTTCCTCTACGCCGGTACCGGCAATGTCTCGGTGCGCGAGGTCGAGAAGCACGGCCGCAAGGGCATCGAGATCGTCTGCGAGGACCAGGGCCCCGGCATCGGCAACATAGACCTGGTGATGCAGGACGGCTACTCCACCTCTCGCGGCATGGGCATGGGCTTGCCCGGCGCCAAGCGCCTGATGGACGAGTTTGCGATCCGCTCGCAGGAGGGCGTCGGCACGACGGTGACCTGCCGTAAATGGCGGACCTGAGCGCTTCTCGCCCCTCCCACCCCCTCGCCCCCTTCGCCGGCGAGGGGGCTTTTTGCGCCGTGGCCCTGGCGTCCGGCTCACACCGTGGCCGGTTGCGCGGTACAATGGCGCCACGAGCCGACGCCAGGAAGGTGTGCCATGTTTACGCTGAGCGATCACCCGCATCGCCGCCACAACCCGCTCACGGACGAGTGGGTGGTGGTCTCGCCCCACAGGACGAAGCGGCCCTGGCAGGGCCAGGTGGAGACGCCGCCGCCCGACACGCGCCCGGCCTACGACCCGTCCTGCTACCTCTGCCCCGGCAACGAGCGGGCCGGCGGGGTGCGCAACCCCGCCTACACGGGGACGTTCGTCTTCGAGAATGATTTCGCCGCCCTGCTGCCCGACGTGCCCCCGGGCGAGCTGGCCGAGGGCGACCCGCCGCTGCTGCGGGCCGTGGCCGAGCGCGGCATCTGCCGGGTGGTCTGCTACTCGCCCCGCCACGACCTGAGCATGGGCCAGCTTGAGCCCGCCGACCTGCGCGCCGTGGTGGACGCCTGGGCCGGGCAGTACCACGAGCTGGGGGCCCTTGAGTGGGCGCGCCAGGTGCTGATCTTCGAGAACCGCGGCGCGATGATGGGGGCCTCGAACCCCCACCCCCACGGCCAGGTCTGGGCCACCAGCTTCCTGCCCGGCGTGTTCGCCCGCGAGCACGCCACCCAGACGGCCTACCACGCCGCCCACGGTCGCACGCTGCTCGAGGACTACCTGCGGCTCGAGCTGGAGCGGGGCGAGCGCGTGGTCTGCGCCAACGAGCATTTCGTGGCCCTGGTGCCGTTCTGGGCGGTCTGGCCCTTCGAGACGATGGTAGTGGCGCGCCGGCCGGTCGCCACCATGCCCGAGCTGGCCGGCCCCGAGCGCGACGGGCTGGCCGCTGTCCTCAAGGAGCTAACCACGCGCTACGACGCCCTGTTCCAGGTGAGCTTCCCCTACTCGATGGGCTTCCACCAGGCCCCGACCGACGGGCAGACACACCCCGGCTGGCACCTGCACGCCCACTTCCTGCCGCCGCTGCTGCGCTCGGCCACGGTGCGCAAGTTTATGGTCGGCTTCGAGCTGCTCGGCGAGCCGCAGCGCGACATCACGCCGGAGCAGGCGGCGGAGCGGCTCAGGGCGGCGCTGTAGGGCCGCCCCGCCAGCGGCAGGTCGGGGCGACCCCACGTGTCCTCCGGGCGGGGAGCGACAAGCCCTCGGCGTTGCGCCGACGCGCTACTCGCCCAGGGCGGCGATGGCCTTCTCGGCGCTCTCGTTCGCCTTGACCTTCACCTCGGCCTGGGCGACCCGGCCCTGCTCGTCAATCACGAAGTGGCTGCGCTCGACGCCCCAGTACTTCTTCCCGTACATGCTTTTCTCGGCCCACACGCCGTAGGCCACGGCCACGGCGTGCTGGTCGTCCACCAGCAGGGTGAAGGGCAGGTTGTACTTGGTCTTGAACTTCTGGTGCGACTTGACGCCGTCGGGGCTGACGCCGAGCACCACGGCGTTCCGCTCCTCGATCGTCGGGTAGCTGTCGCGGAAGGCGCAGGCCTGGGCGGTGCAGCCCGAGGTGTCGTCCTTGGGGTAGAAGTAGAGGATGACCTTCTTGCCGCGGAGGCCGGACAGCCGGACCGGCTCGCCGGCGTCGCTGAGTAGCTCGAAGTCGGGTGCCATGTCGCCCACGCCCACCGTATGCTCGGGCATCGCGTGCTCCTTGTGCTGTGCTGACGTCTCCTCCTGATTCTACCTGAATTCCGGCCGGCGCGTGCCACCGGTGGTGCGCGCGCCGGGGCATCACTGCCTGCCTGGCACACAAGATGCATTGTGCGCTGGTAGAGCATAGTGGTAGCAGAGTATGGAGGTGAGGGATGGCGCGGCCTTCGACGGTGCGCAAGGCGCAGAATGACGCCCAGGAGATGGCGGGCTTCGCCGCCGAGCACCCCTGGGTGAAGACCCTGGCCCGGATCGGCCTGGCCGCGATCGGCGCGGTCTACATCCTGGTGGGCGTCCTCGCCGTGCAGCTCGCCATGGGCACCGGCGGCGGGGGCGAGGGGGCGCCCGACCAGCAATCGGCCCTCCAGCAGATCAACGAGGCCCCCATGGGGCGCTTCATCCTGGGGCTGATCGCCCTGGGCCTGCTCGGCTACCTGGTCTGGCGGCTGACCGAGGCGTTCGCCGACCTCGAGGGCAAGGGGAACGAGCCGAAGGGCCTGGCGTCGCGGGCCGGCCACGCGATCAACGGCATCGTCTACGGCGGTATCGGGCTGCAGGCCGGCATGCTGGCGATCGGGCGGGGCAGCTCGGGCTCGGGCCAGGAGGAGTGGACGGCCCGCTTTATGGCCCTGCCGCTGGGGCGCTGGCTGGTCGGCCTGGCCGGCCTGTTCGTGATCGGCTACGGGCTCTACCAGCTCTACGAGGCCTGGACCCGCAAGTACCGCGACCGCCTGGCCTACGAGCAGATGAGCGCCGAGGAGCGACGCTGGCTCGACCCGCTCAGCGTGGCGGGCCTGATCGCCCACGGCATCGTGCTCGGCTTCACCGGCTTCTTCCTGATCCTGGCCGCCTACAGGTTCAACGCCGAGGAGGCCCAGGGGCTCGGCGGCGCCCTCGACGAGATCGCCAGGCAGCCCTTCGGCCCCTGGCTGCTGGGCGCCGTGGCCATCGGCCTGATCGGCTACGGGGCGTACAAGCTGGCCCAGGCCCGCTACCACCACCTGCTGGCGCGGTGAGGCTCGCTGCCGCTCGCCCGGGGTGACGCTTACTCCGTTCGCTGGGGTGAGGCTCGCTGCGCTCGCCGGGTGTTTCTGGACCGCGCGAGCGAGCCGCAGGCGAGCGACGCGCTCACCCCGGCGAGGCGAAGCCGAGCGTCACCCCGGCGAGCGAGCAGCAGGCGAGCGACGCGCTCACGGCAGGCGGTACCCCACGACGCGCAGCTCGAGTGCGCCCGCCCCTGGGTCGCGGGTGAAGACGAAGGCGCCCTCCTCGCGCTCGCCGCCGGAGAGGAAGCTGAACTCTTGCTCGCCCTCCTCGACTACCTCGCCGCCCACGCGCAGCTCGGCCCGCACGACCACGGCGTCGGCTGTGGCCCCGCCGCCGTTGGCGACGGTGAAGGGGACGTAGTGCTGCGCCCCTTCCCGCCTGATCGGGCCGGACTGGCTGATCGTCAGCACGGGGGGCGTGGGCGGGACGCGCCACCACAGGTAGCCGACCAGCCCGACGACGACGGCGAGCAGCGCCGCGGCGACGCCGAAGCTGACCCACTCGGCCAGCGGTCGCCCGCCCGCGCGTCGGCCCTCGCCCTGGCGCTCCCCCTCGGGACGCGGCTCGCCCGCGGGCTGTGCCTCGGCGCTCATACGGCCAGCCTCCCCGCGGCGCCGCCGACGGCGGCCGGCAGCCCCAGCACGAGTGTGTGGCTCAGCCAGACCGGCCAGGGGTCGTCGAGCCGCACCTGGTCGTAGAGGACGAGCATCAGGGCCGAGGCCGCCAGGGCCACCAGATACGAGGCGACGGTCTCGCTCAGGGGCGACTGGAGCACGCCGCGCTGCTGATGGCGCCCCGCCTCGTCGGCGAAGCCGGACTCGAAGACGATCATGTAGGAGATCAGGAGCGAGGCGGCAATCATGGTCAGGAGCCAGGGCGGGGTGAGGGCGGCGGCGAGCATGGGGATCTCCTCGGTCGGCGCGATCGAGAAGGCGATGAAGACGGCGCCGATGGCGCTGGCGCCGAGGTCCTTGAGGGTCGCGCCGCGCTCGTCGGCGCCGTTGTCGCCCTGCCGCCCCTCGCCCTCGCCCTCTTCATCGCGCGCGCCGCTAAGGAGCTGGTTGCCCAGGGCCATGCCGACCGCGAAGGGCAGGGCCCCGTAGATGATCGTGCCGACCGCCTCGTCAAGGGGCGTGCTGAGGGTCACGCGGCGCAGCAGGGCCAGCATGGCGGCGCTGAAGAGCAGGCTGAAGCCGACGCTCTCGACCGTCTCGAGCAGGGCGTCGCTGAACTTCCCCTGCTCCTCCCTGCGGAAGCCCCCGGTCAGGGTGAGCAGAAAGACGATCGCGCAGGCGCCGAGCAGGGCCAGGGCCATGCGTGGCGGGGAGACGACGGTGCCGATCCACCAGACCTCCATGGTGTAGAGCAGGGGGATGCTGAAGAGGAAGCCGCCCGAGGCCCCGCGCATCAGGTCGTCGAGCTCGCGGGCCCACGGGTTCTGCTGTGCCTGGGTGCTCATGGGAGCGCACACAGCAGAGAGCGTGCCAGGCGCTATTCCTGTGAAAATAGCCACTCAAAACCAATAAATCGGTGTCGTTGCGTATGCCATATGGCATATAGGTGGTAACAGCCTAGTTATTACAACTCGTAACCTCAGATTAGAGAGCTACATTATGCCAGAGACAAATATTACTACCGCAAATAGGAATTGAAAGGATACTCTTGGTGTAAAAGACGACCACATGAGGTGGAAGGACCGCCCTAAGCCCGGACGCCACAGCCAGCGCTCGCTCATTTCACCAACGGAACTACCTCAATGAAGCCAACACCGCTCACCAAGCTGCCCCACCCACCTATCCGCCTCTCGTCGGTCGTCCTGCTCGTCGCGCTGCTGTGCGGCCTCATCGCGCCGCTGGCCGCGCCGCCCGTCGCCATGGCGGCGTCGGCGGTGCGCTCGTTCGGCGGCGGCACCAACTTCCCCGCCAACGACGACGGCTCGACCGGCCCGATCAACCTCGGCTTCAACATCAACTACTTCGGCGAGAACTTCTCGCAGGCCTACGTCAACAACAACGGCAACATCACCTTTGGCGCCGCCACCAGCTCCTACACGCCGGGCGGCATGGCGGCGAGCACCTTCAAGATGATCGCCGGCCTCTGGTACGACGTGGACACCCGCGGCGCCGGCACGGTCACCTACGGCACAGGCACGGTGGACGGCCGCAACGCCTTCTACGTGACCTACAGCGGGGTCGGCTACTACAACTCCAGGACCGACCGGCTCAACACCTTTCAGATCATCGTGATCAGCCGCGCCGACACCGGCAGCGGCAACTTCGACATCGAGTACAACTATAACTCGATCACCTACGACCCCGCGGGCGCGGGCTACTCCGATGGCGCGGGCGGCACCAACGACTTCCAGTTCGCCGGCTCGCTCACCGCAGGCGGGCTGACCAACGGGAACGCGACCACCGGCCTCGCCAACTACAGCACCAACAGCGGAGTCCTCGGGCGGCACGTCCTGCCGGTGCGCGGCAGCACGCCCTTTGTCGTGCAGCTCGCCTCGCCAGCGGACAACGCGACCAACATCCCGCCCGCTACCACCCTGAGCTGGCAGCCCCTGGCCGGGGCGACCGCCTTCCGCGTCCTGGTGGCCAACAACGTCGGCCTGACCAGCCCCGTGGTTGACCAGGGGGGCCTCGGCGGCGCCACGACCTCCTACGCGGTCAGCGGCCTCGCCTCGAGCACCTCGTACTACTGGGCGGTCGAGGCCACCGACGGCAGCAACACCACCCGCTCGAACGTCCGCCGCTTCACGACCTCCAGCAACACGCCGCCGACGATCAGCGGCGTGCCCAGCCAGACCGTGAACGAGGCCACGCCCACCGGGGCCGTCGGCTTCACCGTCGGCGATGCGCAGACCCCTGCCGGCAGCCTGACGCTGAGCGGCAGCTCGTCGAACACCGCCCTGGTGCCCAACGGCAACATCGTCTTTGGCGGCAGCGGCGCCAACCGCAGCGTGAACGTCACCCCGGCGCCCGGCCAGTACGGCGGCGCCACGATCACCCTGACGGTCGCCGACGGCAACGGCGGCAACGCCTCGACCAGCTTCCACCTCACCGTGAACGGCGTGCCGCGGGTCAGCTCGCCCGCCGAGGGAGCGGCGGTCAACACGCTCTCGCCCACCTTCGCGGGCCAGGCCACCGTGGGCGCCCTCGTGACCGTGCTGCGCGCCGGCGAGCCCTTCTGCACCGCGACGGCCAACAGCTCGGGCGCGTGGACCTGCTCGGGCCCGGTGCCCGGCGAGGGTGCCCACAGCTTCACCTTCGCCGCGGCCCTGAACGGCAAGACGACCGCGACGGCCTCGCGCTCGCTGCTCGTTGACGTGACCGTCCCCACCCAGCCGACGATCGTATCGTCGCCGGTCACCAGCGACCGCACGCCGGTGCTCGCCGGTACCGCCGAGCCGGGCAGCGCGATCCGCGTGGGGCTCGACACGGACGGCAACGGCAGCCCCGACGTCACCTACGCGACGACGGCCAGCGCCGCGGGCGCCTGGAGCGTGGACCTCGGCGCCGCGGCCCCGGTTAGCGGCAGCCTCGCCGGCGGCCAGCTCGCCGACGGCGGCTACACCGTGCGCGTCACCTCGACCGACACCGCGGGCAACACCAGCCCGGCGGCCACCCAGAGCCTGCGGGTTGACGCCTCGGCGCCCGCGGCGCCCGTCTTCGCCACCCGCCCCGCCACCAACGACCGCACGCCGGTCCTCGCCGGCACGGCCGAGGCCAACAGCACGGTCGCCGTGGGGATCGACACCGACGGTGACGGCAGCTCCGACCTCCTCTATACGGTCGCCGCCGGCGCCGACGGCAGCTGGAGCGTGGACACCGGGAGCGCCCCGCCCACCAGCGGCGTCCTCCCCACAGGGGGCCTCGCCGAGGGCGCCTACACCCTCCGCGCCGCGGCGACCGACGCCGCGGGCAACACCGGCGCGACGGCCACGCGCTCGCTCACGGTTGACGTGACCAGCCCCGCGGCCCCGGCCTTCACCTCGGCCAGCCTGACCAACAGCGCCAGCCCGACCTTCGCCGGCACCGCCGAGCCGAACAGCGCCGTCGCCCTCGCCGTAGACCTCGACGGCGACGGCGTGGCCGACGTCGTCTACAGCGCCGCCGCCAGCGGCGCAGGGGCCTGGAGCGTGGACAGCGCCACCGCGACGCCGGCGAGCGGCAGCTGGCCCGCCGGCGGGCTCGTGAGCGGCGGCTACAGCCTGAGCGCCACGGCCACCGACGCCGCGGGCAACCGCGGCCTGTCCTCGACCCAGGGCCTGGTCGTGGACCTGGCCCCGCCCGCCGCCCCCGTCGTCGGCACGGCCCCCGACGCCAACGCTGCCACCCCGGTCCTCTTCGGCACCGCCGAGCCCGGCAGCACGGTGCGCGTCACCTTCGACCCGGACCTGGGCGGTCCGCTCGGCGAGGTGACCTTCGCCGCGGTGGCCGACGCCGCCGGGGCCTGGAGCGTGGACACCGCCACCGCGACGCCGGAGCAGGGCGCCTTCAGCGGCCTGGGCGACGGAGGCTATGCGCTGCGCGTTACCGCGACCGACCCGGCGGGCAACACCAGCCCCGAGACCGCCTTCGCCCTCGGGATCGACACGGTCCAGCCCGAGGCCCCGTCCGTGAGCTCCGCCGCCCTGACCGCCGACCGGACTCCGACCTTCAGCGGCGTGGCCGAGCCCGGCAGCACGGTGCGCGTCACCTTCGACCCGGACTTGGGCGGTCCGCTCGGCGAGGTGACCTTCGCCGTGGTGGCCGACGCCGCCGGCGGCTGGAGCGTGGACACTGGGGCCGACACGCCCGAGAGCGGCAGCTGGCCCGCCGAGGGCCTGACGGCAGGCGCCTACAGCGTCAGCTTCACGGCCACAGACGAGTCGAGCAACCTCAGCGACACCGCCACCCAGACCCTCGTGGTGGACCTGACGGCCCCGATCGCCGCGACGGTCAGCTCGCCCCTGGCCGGCAACGACCCCAGCCCCGCCTTCGCCGGCGCAGCCGAGGCCAACAGCACCGTGCGCGTCGGCCTCGACCTGGACGGGGACGGCGCCGCCGACATTGTCTTCGCGACCATGGCCGACGGGGCGGGGCGCTGGAGCATTGACGCCGGCACCGCGACGCCGGCGAGCGGTAGCTGGCCCGCAGCGGGATTGGACGACGGCGACTACGCCGCGGTCGTGACCTCGACCGACGGCGCGGGGAACGAGACCGTCAGTCCCGCGCTCACCCTGCACATTGACACCACGCCCCCCGCTGCCCCGGCCTTCACGACGCCCCTGACCAGCGACCGGACGCCGACGTTCAGCGGCACCGCCGATGTCGGCAGCCTGGTCACCCTGGCCCTCGACCTGGACGGCGACGGCGAGGGCGACGTGATCTACCAGGCCGTGG
>DAOLDO010000147.1:0-10162 GCA_035327325.1 Chloroflexaceae bacterium
CTGGTGGCGCAGGCGCGGCCCGCCGGCCTCGGCGGCGGCGGCGGCGAGCAGGCCGGCCCGCTCGGCGGCCAGTGGCGAGCGGGCGACGGCCTGCAGGGTGGCCAGGGCGCCGATGCGCAGCCCGCCCCCGTCGGCCTCGATCCGGTCCAGGCCGGGGACGCGGGCCAGGCTGATCAGCGCGGCGGGCGCCTCGGCGCGGGCGCGCAGCCGGGGCACGAGCGCGGTGCCCCCGGCGACGAGGCGCGCCTCGCGGCCGTGGTGGGCCAGGAGGCTCAGGGCCTCCTCCAGGCTGTGAGGCTGGAAAAACTTCGGGGTGGCGGTCATCGGCTCACCTGTAGGCGCTCAGGGCCGGGCCAAGGGCGGCCAGCTGGTCGCCCATCCAGTCGGCCACGCGCGGGCGGTACTTGTACGGGATGTTGTTGCAGACGTGGTTGCCCTCGGGGTACATGACCAGCTCGGCCCGCGGCGCCTCGGCGGCGACCTGCTCGGCGTGCTGCCAGGGGATGAGCCGGTCGAGCTTGCCGAAGACCACCAGCAGCGGCTTGTCGAGCCGGGGCAGCACCGGCCCCAGGTCGAGCTGCATGGCCCGCTCGCGGGCCTCGGCCTCGGAGGCAGCGCCGCTGTGGTGAGTGAAGGTCTCGCGGGTCAGGCCGGGCAGCTGGTCCCAGACGGCGCCGAAGCTGTAGGGCCCGCCGACGGCGGCGACGGCGCGCAGGCGCGGCTCGAAGGCGGCGGCCCGCGGCGCGTAATAGCCGCCCATGCTGACCCCGACGGCGCCGACCCGCCCGAGGTCCAGGTCGGCGCGCCCGGCCAGGGCGTCGAGGGCGGCGGCCACGGCGACCTCGTAGTCGGGCCTGATGTGGGTGCTGAAGCCGGTCTCGCCCTGGCCGGGGCCGTCGAGCGAGAGGGTGGCCATGCCCCGGTCGAGGAAGACCTGCTCCCAGGAGAAGAACTCCTCCTTGGTCGAGTCGAGGCCGGGGATGAGCACCACGAGGGGCGGGTGAGCGACGCCGGGGGGCCGGCGCAGGTTAGCGGCGAGGGTCGCGCCGCCGAGGGGCGCCTCGACCCGCTCGGCGGAGGGGTCGAGGTGGCGGTGCGCGGCGTAGATGCACGCCTTGGCCCGCTCGGTGGCGGCGCGGTTCTTCGCGGGGTCGAGGGTCCAGACGAACTTGGCGAAGTGATAGCTGAGGGCGGCACGCAGGTAGGACTCGCCGGCGGTGCGGCCGTGGCCGCGGCCCGCGGCCTCGGCGGCCTGGGCGGCGTGGGCGTCGCCACTGGCGCACCAGGCGTCGAGCCACTGGTCCCAGCGCTCGACGGCGGCGGTCACCCGCTGGAACTCGCTCGCGTCCACCCCCTGCGCGGTGAAGCGCGGGGCCCAGTTGGCGATTGCCGCCTGTACACGTGCGTCAGGCATCTAAAACCTCCAGCATTCAACAAGGACGCGGCGAGGCTACAGCAGCACGAGGACGAGGGAGCCGGCCACGCTGAGGCCCGCGCCGGCCCAGACGCGCCGCGTCACCTGCTCGGCGCCCTGGCCGGCGATCAGGGGCGTGAGCAGGATGACCACAGGCACCGAGAGCTGGCTCAGGGCCAGGACCACCCCGACCAGGGCCAGGTCGAGGGCGATCCAGCGCCACCAGGTCGAGAGGCCCACCAGGACTCCGGCGACCAGCTTGAAGGCCAGGGCGTCGCGGGTGAAACGGGCCCGGCCGCCGCCCGCGCGCCGGCCGGCGAGGGCCAGGCCGTAGGCGAGGACGCATGGCATGAGCCCGATCATCACGCCCACCAGGGGCGAGGGCAACTCGGCCAGGCCGGCGCGGGTGAAGATTGGACTGATCGCCCAGCAGACGGCGGTGCCCACCCCGAAGGACAGGTCGCGCCAGCCGGCCCCGACGGGCGCCGCGCCGGCGACGATGCCGAGGCGCGGGGCGGGGCGCCCGAAGATCACGTAGACCCCGGCCATTACGATGGCCATGCCCAGCCAGTCGCTGAGGGTCGGCAGTTCGCCCAGGGTCAGGGCGGCCACGACCAGGGCGAAGATCGGCGCGAGGCCGATCAGCGGGCTGGTGCGGGCGGCGCCGATGCGCTGCTGGCTCATGTTCATCAGCGTCCAGCCGAGGAAGAAGTGGAGCATGCCGGCGAGGCTGAAGTAGAGGACGCTGAGCGGCGTCGCCTCGCCGAGGCGGGCCAGCTCGCCGCTGGCGGCTGCGGCGGCGGCGAGCACCACGAGGCTGATCGCCAGCTGCAGGAAGGTGGCGAGGTAGGCGTCCATAGTCTTCAGGGCGCGGCGGTTGAGGGCCTGGAAGAGGCCGAAGCCGACGCCCGCGAGGGCCGCCCAGAGTGCTCCAGTCATTGGGTGTGGTTCCGCTCCTTCGGCCGGGGCGCGCTACGCCGGGGCGTCCACGCGCTCCCAGACGACCTGGTAGTCGGGCACTGCGAGCCTGAGCATGCTATCCACGGGGCAGTAGCGGGCCACCAGCTCGCCCAGGCGCGCCAGGCGCGCGTCTGGCTCGGGGGTGGCGATGCGGATCCGCACCAGCACCATGCGGAAGCCGACGGGCACGTCGGCGAGCCCCTTGCGCCCGTGGGTGTCAATCTCGCCCTCGGCGACCACCTCGAGGTCGCTGTAGGCGAAGCGGAGCTTCTCGGCCATCCTGGCCGACGAGACATTCACTCAGGCGCAGAGGCCCGCGAGCACGTACTCGAGGGGCGTCGGCCCGGCGTCGCCGCCGCCCCCTCCGGCCGACTCGTCCGAGAGCATGGGCGGGAAGTCGCGCACGCTGATCAGCGACGAGCGGCTGTCGCGCATGCGGGCGCGGGCCGTGCGGCGGGTGACCCCGCCCCTCGTCATGTCCTCCGGTCCTGCCATGGTAAAGTTGCTCCTCGCTTGTTTGGTCTCCACAGGCCCCGGGCTGGCGCACCTACGCGGCGAGGCCGAGCAGGCGGGCGGCGTTGCCGCCGAGGATCAGAGCCTCGTCGGCGGGGGGCAGCTCGAGGCCGCGCACGATCTCGGCGGGGCGGGCGGCGCCCATGTCGAAGGGGTAGTCGGAGCCGAGCAGCACCCGCTCGGCGCCGGCGAAGGCGACCAGCTGGCGCAGCAGCTCGGCGTCGTGGGTCACCGTGTCGAAGTAGAAGCGGCCGATCGAAACGTCCGGCGGCTCCTGGAGCCGGGCGCGGGCCTGGGGGTGGAAGCTGTGGGCGTGGCGCAGCCGACCGCGCAGCGCGAGCAGGGCGCCGCCGCCGTGGGCGAGCAGCACCCGCAGGCCCGGGTGGCGCTCCAGCACGCCTGCCATGACCATGTGGGCCGCGGTGATGGCCGTCTCGAGCGGGTTGCCGACCGTGTTTTGCATGTAGTACTCGGCGAAGGGGGGCACGCTCAGCCCGCCCATGGTTGGGTGGATGAAGACCAGGGCGCCGAGGGCCGCCGCGGCCGCCCAGAACGGCTCGAAGCGCGGGTCGCCGAGGTAGACGCCGCGGACCATGGTGGCGATCTGGACGCCGCCGAGGCCGGGCAGGGCCATCACGGCCTCGAGCTCGCGGGCGGCCAGCTCGGGCTCCTGCAGGGGCACGTTGCCGAGGGCGGAGACCCGGCCGGGGTGGGCCTGGGCCAGGCGGGCCAGGGCCTCGTTCTGGACCCGGCTGACGCGCAGACCCTCCTCTGCGGGCAGGTCGTAGCCGGCGAGGTTGACCCACGGGCTGAGCACGAGCCGGTCCACGCCGGCGGGGCCCTGGGCGGCCAGGATGGCCTCGATCTCGACGAAGGGGCGCACCGCCGAGCGCAGCGCGCGCCCGCGGTGCTCGATCAGGGTGCCGTCGCCGGTCCAGGTGACCCGCGGACGCCAGTCGCCGTCAGCGGGGGCCTCGGCGGTCGCCTCGGGCACGATGATGTGGGCGTGAGCGTCAATGACCATGTCCGAACCTCCGTGGTCTGTCGGTGCCTTGGTCGGGGCTTACGACACATGGGGCGCTAGTGCGCTTTCGGCGCAGGGTCTCGGGTGTCGGGCAGAGGGTATGGCGTCCGGAAGCGATCTGCGCGAGCTGCAATCACACAGCTGCACGCTGCAATCGCGCTAGGCGATCTCGGCGCTGTGCAGGCGCGGCACGCGCCAGGCGACCAGCAGGGTCAGGGCGGCGGTCAGGGCGCCGAAGACGGTCACGGTGGCCACGGCGCCGGCGAACTGGGCCATGACGCCGGCGAGCAGGGCGCCGAGGGGCGCCAGGCCGCGGTCGAGCATGGCCAGGCTGATCACCCGGCCGCGCAGCTCGTCGGGCACGATCATCTGCAGCATGGTCAGATTGACGGAGAGGCAGAGGATCTGACAGGCGCCGACGGCCACCAGGGCCAGCATGGCCAGGGGGAAGCTGCGGGCCTGGGCGAAGGCCACCAGGGCCAGGCCGAGGCCGGTCATCCCGGCGAGCAGCAGGGCCCCCTTGCGCCTGATGCGGTTGGTCAGGCTGGCGAGGGCGAGCGTGCTGGCCAGAGCGCCCACGCCGGGCGCCGCCAGCATGAGGCCGAGGCCCTCGGGGCCCACGCCGAGCACATCCTTCTGGAAGACCGGCATGAGCGCCAGGTAGGGCAGGGCGAACAGGTTCATCAGCAGCGAGACGAGCAGCAGAGCCAGGACGAGGGGCGAGCGCCGGACGTAGGCCAGACCCTCGCGCAGGTCGCCCAGGGCCGAGCCGCGCCCGCCGGGCGCGGGCGCGACCGGCACCACCATCAGCAGGCCCATCAGCAACACCCCGGCGTAGGTGCCGGCCTGCAGGTAGAAATTACCGGCGGCGCCGAACCAGACGATGATGCCGCCGGCCAGGGCCGGCCCGAGGATCTTCATGATGTTGAAGCCCGCCGAGCTGAGGGCCACGGCGTTCATCAGGTCGTCGCGGGGCACCACGGCGGGGATGAGGGCCTGGCGCAGCGGCTGGTTGATCGACCAGGCGATCCCCGAGACCAGGGTGAAGACGAACAGGTGCCAGACCGCCGCGGCCCCCGTCGCCACAAGCACGCCCGTCCCCAGGGTCGCGACGCAGAGCACAGCCTGGGTCTCGATCAGCAGCCGCCGGCGGTCCACCCGGTCGATCAGCACCCCGGCCAGGGGGCCGGCCACCAGGAAGGGCAGGCTGCGCAGGCCGTTGAGCAGGCCGAGTACCACCGCCGACGCCGTCATGTCGTAGACCAGCCAGCCCAGGGTCACCTGCTGGATCCACTGGCCCGCGCTCATGAACAGGATGGCGACCCAGAGGAGGCGGTAGTCGCGGTGGCGCAGGGCGGCGAAGGTGCCGCCCCGCGCCGCCTGCGCGCCCTCGGCGCCGGCAAGCTTGGTGTCCATGCCCGCCTTCTGGCCTACCAGCGCGCCACGAGCAGCTCGTGGGGGCAGTCAGTGACCCGCCTGTGGCCGTCCTCGGTGATGATATAGGTGTGGCCGTAGAACATGCCGAGCAGGCCGTCCGGGGTGATCGGGTTGGGCTCGAGCATCAGGCAGGCGCCCGGCTGGATGGTCTGCTCGTAGGGGTATGCCTTGACCTCGTCCACGCTGATGTGGGGCGAGTTGCTGACGAGGTCGATGCCGTGGAGCAGGATGGGCCGCGACTGGACGCCGTGCTCGCGGAAGAACGCGCCCGAGCGGCGCACGTCCTCGAGGGTGTTGCCCGGGCGCATGGTCTGCTCCATGTGCAGGTAGCCGGGCAGCACGATCTCGTCGAAGAAGCGGCGCACGCGCTCGGTCGGCTCGCCCACGCAGATCGGGATGCCGATCTGGGCGGTGTAGCCCTGGTAGCCGGCGGCCAGCTCATTCATGATGATGTCGCCCTCGCGCAGGGCCCGGTGCGAGGGGCGCGGGTTGCCGAAGACCTGGGCCGGGTCGTCCATGGGCGTCGAGCCGATGATCAGGAAGTCAATCATGCCGTCCTCCTCGAGGATGGCCTTCGCGGCGGCGGCTTTCAGCTCGTACTCGGTGACGCCGGGCCGGGCGCGGTCGCGCACGGCGTAGAGGGCCTTGACGCACAGCTCGCCCGCCCTAGCCACGAAAGCCTGCTCCTCCTCGCTCTTGCGGTACATCAGCTCGTGGAAGAAGCTCGGCACCAGTTCGATTGACGCGCGGGGCAGCAGCTCCTCGAGTCGCTCGACGTGGTTGACTGGCACGTACTCGTGGAACTGCCAGTCGGCCTCGGCGATGCCGATGCGGGCCCCGTCGAGGCCGCGGCTCTTGAGCAGCTCGGCGATCGTGTCGGCGAACTTGCCGCCGCGGGCCGAGTAGACCGGCGGGTAGGCGGCGCGGCGGGTGGCCTCGGTGTGGGCGCCCACCTGCGAGTAGATCAGGGCCGGGTCGCCCTCCAGGGGCACGACCACGTACTCGACCATGGCGTGCCAGTTCCAGTGGCCCGAGAGCCAGAGCATGCCGCCGCCGTGGGACCAGTGGTGGGGCCCCCCGGGGGCCAGCAGCACCTCGACGCCCAGGCGCCGCATCTTCTCACGGGTGAGCCTGTAGCGCCGCTCGAACTCGGCGGCCGAGAAGGTGGCGTACTCGGCGCCGGGGAACCAGGGCGAGCCGACCATGCGGCCGTAGCGCTCGCGGTTGTCGAGGCGCCCACGGGCCTCCTCCCAGGTGTAGGTCTTCATGGTTACGCCTCCGCTACCAGCAGCTCGAGCGGCACCCGGCCGGTGACGCGCTCGCTGCCGCTCTCGGTGATCTGGTAGGTGTGGCCGAGGAACAGGCCGAGCCGGCCGTCGGCGGTGATCGGGTTGGGCTCGAGCATGAGCGTCATGCCGGGCTTGATGATCAGCTCGTAGTCGTGGGCCTTCAGCTCCTCGGCGTAGATGTGGGGCGACTGGCTGACCAGGTCAATGCCGTGGAGCTGCACGGGCCGCGATTGGTAGCCGCGCTCGCGGAAGAAGCGGCTGGCCAGCCAGATGTCGCGCAGGCTGCCGCCGGGGCGGAGGTGCTGCTCCATCAGCCTGTAGCCGGGGAGCACAATCTCGTCGAACATCTCGCGCACCTGGGCCGAGGGCTCGCCCACGCAGATCGGCACGCCGATCTGGGCCGAGTAGCCCTCGAAGCTGGCGGCCAGCTCGTTGACCACGATGTCGCCTTTCTGGAGAGCGCGGCGCGAGGGGCGCGGGTTGCCGAAGATGATCGCCGGGTCGTCCATCGGGCTCGAGCCAATGATCAGGAAGTCCACCTCGCCGCCGCCCTCGTAGATCGCCCCGGCGGCGGCCGCCTTGAGCTGGTACTCGGTGGCGCCGGGGCGCGCCGCGGCGACCATGGCCTCCATCGCCAGGGCGCACAGCTCGCCGGCGCGGGCCACGTAGGCTTGCTCCTCGGGGCTCTTGAGCGCCAGGAACTCGTGGAAGAAGTCGCCCACCCGCTCGAGGGCGGCGTTCGGCAGCTTCTCGCGCAGCGTGCGCCACTGGTTGATCGGCATGTAGTCCATGTAGTGGGGGTCCACCGCGGTCACGCCGATGCGCCCCTCGGCCAGGCCGAGCTCGGCGACGCGCTCGGCGATCACCTCGGCGAAGCGGCCCAGGCGCGACTGGCGCACATCCTTCACGCTGACGGCGCGGCGGGTGGCCTCGGCGTGGGTGCCGCCCATCGAGTAGACCAGGGTGGGCTCGCCCTCGAGGGGCACGACCATATAGACGGCCATGCAGTGCCACTCGCGGTGGCCGCTTAGCCAGGTCACGCCGGAGCCGTAGCTCCAGTGGCTGGGCGCGCCGCCGACGACCAGGCAGTCGAGGCCGAGGCGGGCCATCTTCTCGCGGGTCAGCCTGTAGCGCCGGGCGTACTCGGCGGGGGAGAAGCGCGGGTAGACCGCGTCGGCGTAGTAGGGCGTGTTGCGCATGGTCGCGAAGAAGGGGTTGTGGTCGAGACGCTCGCTGATCTGCGCGAAGTCGTGTCCGCTCATGCGGCACCTCCGTAGACGTGGCTCTTCAGGAAGGCGACCACCCGCTCGATGGTCGCGGCCTGCAGCGGGTCGGGCGCGTAGCCCGCGGGCCCGCGCCTGGGCCCGAACTGATAGGCGTGCTCAGGGTGGTCGTAGCTCTGCCAGTGGGCGTTCTTGCCGGCGCGGCGCAGCAGCTCGTAGAGCTTGCGGAACAGCCCTTGCAGGTGGTCGCCGTCGCGCCCGACCACCAGGATGGGCAGCCCGGGGTCGATCGGCGCGATGCGGCCCATGGCCGCGGCGAGGTCAATCTGCGCGTCGTCCAGCTCGCCCTGGAACTGGAGGTTGGCCTCCTTGCGCACGCCCTGGTAGCGCAGCCCCAGGAACTCGATCACGGCGGGCTCGCAGGGCACCAGGGCGGCCGGCCCGGCGCCGAGGGCGGCGATCAGCTTGAGCTGCAGCTCGCCGCCGTGGCTGGCGCCGAACAGGCCGACCCGGGCCGGGTTGACGGCGGGCAGGGCGCGCAGGTAGCGGAAGACCGCCACGACGTCGTGGTGGTCGAGGGGCGTGGCGTCGGTGGCGTAGGCGTCCTCCTGCTCGCAGCGGCCCTCGGTGACGCAGACCAGGAAGCCCTCGGCCAGCAGGCGGTCGGTCAGGGCGCCCTGGTTGTGCAGCATGTCGCGCAGGTAGGGCACGCCGAGGCCGCCCGAGCCGCCATGCAGGCAGATCACGGCGGGGAAGGGGCCGGGGCCCGGCGGGCGGCGCACCAGGGCCGGGATGTACAGGCCGTCGTCGCTGAAGACGAGGTGCAGCTCGTCGGTCGAGCCGTCCGCGCCGGGCAGGGGGACGGCCAGGTCGAGGGGGCGCTGCACGGGCTGCCCGGGGTGGTGGACCCAGCCCGCGGGGCGCTCAAGGGTGTCGGCGACCATCTGATCCTCCTCGTGGCCGGGGCGCGTCACGCCGACGCGCCGAGCTGCCGGGCCAGCCAGTCGGCGGCCAGGGGGCCGGACTTGTAGGGGATGTTGTTGAGGGCGTGGTTGCCCTCGTCGAAGAGGGCGAACTGCTTGGGGCCGCGGGCCTCCTCGACGATGCGCCGCCCCTGCTCCCAGGGGATGAGCGGGTCGAGGCGGCCGTGCATGATCAGCAGCGGGCAGGTGATCCGCTCGGCGGCGCCGCCCATGGTCAGGCCGGCGGCGAGGCGGCGGGCCTCGTCCATGTCGCGGGCGCCGGAGTAGTGCTGGAAGGCCTCGCGGGTAACCTGGGGGATGATCTCGAAGCACTCGCCCCAGTCGTAGGGGCCGCAGTTGCCGACGCAGGCGCGCACGCGGGGCTCGAAGGCGGCGGCGCGCGGGGCGTAGTAGCCGCCCAGGCTGCCGCCGTTCAGGCCCACGCGGCCCGCGTCCACGTCGTCGCGGCCCTCCAGGTAGTCAATCGCGGCGGCGACGGCGGCCTCGTAGTCGGGGCGGATCGGCAGGCGCTCGCTGGTCTCGCCCTGGCCGGGGCCGTCGATCGAGAGCACGGCCATGCCGCGGCGCAGGTAGCCCCCGCGGGCGCGGTGGCGCGACTCCTTGGTCGAGTCGAGGCCGGGGATGAAGATCACCACCGGGGCGCGGCCCGAGCGCGGGCGGCTGAGCAGCCCGGTGAAGGCGTCGCCCTCGAAGGGGATGCGCACCTTCTCGACGGCCGGCTCGAGCAGGGGCAGGGCCCGCTCGTGCAGCTCGACCATCTTGCGCAGGCCGCGGGCGTGCAGCTCGGGGTCGCGCGTGTAGATGAAGTAGGCCATGTGGTAGTAGGCCGAGGCGGTCTCGAGGGCCTGGACAGCCGTGTGGCGGTTGCCGGCCGCCAGAGCCTCCTCGGCCAGGGCCTCGTGGGTGGCGGCGGTGCGCATCCACTCGGGGCCCCAGTCGTCCCAGCTCCGCATGCGGGCGGTCGTCCAGAGGATGTCGTCGTAGTAGATGCCGCCGTTGAGGAAGCGCGGCATCCAGACCTCGAGGGCCTCGCGGATCAGCGGGTCGGCGTGCATCGCTCTCCTTTCCGGGGCAACGGCGGCCCGGCCCACCCGGTCGGCGCCGGGCGGGGGTGCGGCGGGGAGGGCCCGCCCTCCCCGCATGAGAACCTTTTGAGCGGGCGGGTAGAGCGGAGCCCCTAGCTGTAGAGTGCGAAGAGGCTCTGGTCGGTGGGCGTGGGCCACTGCATGCCGAGGATCTCGCGCTGGGCCTGGTGCAGGTACCTGAGGTCGGTGAAGGCCTCGTAGCGCAGGCTGGCCGGCACCACGTCGAAGGCGGCG
>DAOLDO010000148.1:0-10160 GCA_035327325.1 Chloroflexaceae bacterium
CACAATCGCCGGGCGCCCCCGGCCGGCTGAAGGGGCTGTTATGGCTCGACCAAAACGCCCCCCGCCCCCCATGGTGAAGGTGGCGGGGGACCACCTCGGGGAGCTCGACAGCGCGCTGCGCGACGAGCCGATCCACCTGCGCATGCTCGACGGTCCGCCGGGTGCGCCGCGCTACGCGGTGTACGTCGGCACCTGCGAGCGGCCGGGCCCCTGCCCCCACGGCGTCGAGGAGATCACGCCCTGCCCGGTCCTCAACTGCGCGCTGCGCCACTCGCTGCGCATGCTGCTCGACCGCGACGGCAACCTCGTCGAGGTGCTGCGCGGCGGCGTCCGCTGGACGAGCTAGCCCCGCGCGGCGCCCAGGTCGGGCGTCGCTGACGACCCAAACGGGCCCGGCCCCGCGCCGCGCCCCGGATCACAGAACGGAGAACCGGCATGGACACTGTACGCGTCTGGATGAGCGCCCCCCCCGTGGTGGCCCGCGACACGATGACCCTCCCGCAGGCGCGGCAGCTCCTCGCCGAGCTCAACATCAGGCGCCTGCCGGTGGTCAACGCCGACAACGAGCTGATCGGCATCGTCACCGAGGGCGACATCAACCGCATCTCCGACTCGGCCGAGGGCGACCTGGCCGAGTATAACCTCTACCACAGGGTCAAGGACCTGCCGGTGCGCGAGTTCATGCGCCGGCCGGTGCTCACGGTGACGCCCGACACCCGGCTGCGCGAGGCCGCGCAGATCATGATCGCCAACCACATCCACGGCGTGCCGGTGGTGCTCGGCAAGCGCGTCGTGGGCGTGGTCACCGTCTCGGACCTGCTGCGCTGGATGGTCGACTCGGAGGAGGACAACGGCGTCGTGCCGCTCAGCGCCAAGTCCGCCGCCCGCGACTGAAGCTGTCCGCGCGCGGCGAGGGCCAGTCCCTCGCCGGCACTCCGGCAGTCACGACGAGGTTGCTGCAAGGAGGTCCCCATGTACCGCCACATCCTGGTCCCGCTGGACGGCTCGGCCCTCGCCGAGCAGGTGCTCCCCCACGTACACGCTCTGGCAGCCAACGAGGGCACGACCCGGATCACGCTGCTGCGGGCCGTGCCGCCGATCTTCACCACGAGCGTGGACTACAGCGGCATGCTCGCCACCACGGCCTCGGACGCCCTGGAGACCCTGGAGGACGAGGCCAGGGCCTACCTGGAGGGCGTGGCCGCCCAGTTCCGCGCCGAGGGCTACACGGTGCGCGTCGAGGTGAGCGCGATGGCGGCCGCCGAGGCCATCCTCGACTACGCCGAGAGCCAGCACGCCGACCTGATCGCCATCGCCACCCACGGCCGCAGCGGGATCAGCCGCTGGGTCTTTGGCAGCGTCACCCAGAAGGTCGTGCAGACCTGCCCCGTGCCGGTGCTGGTAGTGCGCCCGAAGCTCGCGTAGCGGGTGAGCCGGGGTGATGGGGAAACCTGAGTTCCCCGTCACCCCAGCTTAGGCGCCCTGGAGAGCACCTCGCAGCCGTCCTCGGTGATCAGCACGAGGTCCTCGATGCGGATCCCGCCCCAGCCCTCGAGGTAGACCCCGGGCTCGACGCTGGTGACCATGCCGGGGCGCAGGGGCGCGCTGGTGCCGGTGGCCGAGCGGCGCAGCGAGGGGCCCTCGTGGATGTTGAGGCCGACGCCGTGGCCGAGGCCGTGGCCGAACTGCTCGCCGTAGCCGGCGGCGGCGATCTGGTCGCGGGCGAGGGCGTCGGCCTCGTGGGCGGGCAGGCCGGGCCGCAGGCCGGCGACGGCGCGGGCCTGGGCCTCGCGCACCAGGGCGTAGAGCTCGCCGAAGCGGGCGTCGGGCTCACCGAGCACAATCGTGCGGGTGAGGTCGGCGTGGTAGCCGCCGAGGCGCGCGCCCATGTCAATCACGATCGGGCGGCCGGCGCCGAGGGGCTCGTCGCCGGGCGTGGCGTGGGGCTGGGCGCCGTTCGGCCCGGCGGCCACGATGATCGGGAAGGCCACGTCGTCGGCGCCGCCCACGCGCATGGCGACCTCGAGCATCCAGGCGGCCTCGCGCTCGGTCGTCTCGGGGGCGAGGCGCTCGGCGACGGCGGTGAAGGCCGCGTCGGTGATCGCGATGGCGCGGCGCAGGGTCGCCAGCTCCTCGGCGTCCTTCTGCTCGCGCAGAGCCTCGACCACGCCCTCGGCGGGCGCGAGTTCCACACCGGCGCCGAGGGCGGCGGCCAGGGCGTTGTGCTCGGCGACGGACATGTGGGCGGCCTCGAAGGCGAGGCTGGCCAGGCCGAGCTCGGCGGCGGCCTCGGCGAGCAGGGCGGGGAAGGGCCGGCCCGGGTTGACGACCTGGCGGACGGACACGGCGGGGGCCTCGCGGGACGCCCTGAGCGTGTAGCGCCCGTCGGTGAAGAGGACGGCCTCGGCGGGGGTGACCAGCAGGTAGCCGTAGCTGCCGCTGAAGCCGCTGAGGTAGCGCCTGTTGGCGGGCGCGCTCACCAGGAGGGCCGGCAGCGCACGCTCGGCGAGGGCCGCGCGCAGGCGCGTGAGGCGGTGGTCCATGGGCTGGCTCCGTGATGAAAGACGCCCCCCTCTCCCCGATGAGGAAGAGGGGGGCGTCGTGCGTGCGGGGCGCCCCTACGGCGTGAAGGGGCTGGGCTCGGGGATATCGGCCTCGACCACGTCGCCGCCGGCCGGGTCAACGCCGGTGTTCAGGCTGCCGTCGGCCAGGGCCGTGAAGATCTCGTCGAGCTTGGCCTGCATCGCCGGGGTGACGGCGGCCTCGGCGTCGTGGAAGGGGGCCAGGCCCACGCCCTCGCCGGCGGCGTCGAAGAGGGCGATGCCGTTGCCCTCGAAGGTGCCGTTGACCACGGCCGCGACCTCGTCATAGACGGCATTGTCCACGCGCTTGATCGCGCTCGAGAGGATGCGGTCGGCGCCGGGGGCGCTGCCGTTGGCGAAGGTGGTGACGTACTCGTCCTGGTCAACGCCGATCACGTAGACGCCGCGCTCGGCGGCGGCCCTGATGCCGCCGGTGCCCGTCGGGCCGCCGGCGCCGAAGATCACGTCGGCGCCCTCGCCGATCATCTGCTCGGCGGTCGAGGCGCCCAGGGCCGGGTCAATGAAGGTCGGCAGGTAGACGCCCAGCAGATTGATGTCGGGGCGCACGTACTGCGCGCCGTTGTTGAAGCCGTTGAGGAACTTCTTGACCGGCGGGATCTCCTGCCCGGCCACCACGCCGACCGTGCCGCTCTCGCTGACCATCGCGGCCAGGGCGCCGGCCAGGAAGCCGGCCTGGTCCTCGCGGAACTGCAGGCCGACCAGGTTGTCGGTGACCGTGCCGGGCGCGAAGAACTGGTCCACGCCGATGAAGACGATGTCGGGGTTGGCGGCGGCGGCGGCGGCCGTCGCGTCCTGGATCAGGAAGCCGACCGTGATGATGACGTCGAACTCCTCGTCAATGAAGGTCTGGATGTTGTTCTCGTAGTCGGCCTGGGCCTGGGTCTCGATGTAGCGGTACTCGAGGCCGAACTCCTCGGCGGCCCGCTCGGCGCCCCTGTGGGCGAACTCGTTGAAGGTGCCGTCGTTCACCCGGCCCAGGTCGGTGACCAGGGCGATACGCGGCAGGTCGGAGGAGTCTGTGCCTGCGGCCGTTGTGGCCTGCGCGGTGGGGGCTGCCGTGGCCGCGGCGGCCTCGGTCGGCGCGGCGGTGGGCTCGGCGGCGACGGTGGGGGCGGCGGTAGGCTCGGCGGCGGCCGTGGTCGGCGCCGGGGCGGTGGTCGGCTGCGTGGCGGTGTTGCCGCCGCAGGCGGCGAGCAGGGGCAGCACGAGGAGGATGGCCGCCAGCAGCGAGACGAGTGACTTACGCATAGTGTCGATCGCTCCTTAACACAACCAATCACGGATGACTGATCAGCACAGAGTAGCCGTGAGCTGGCCTCCCTTCTTCTGTAGGATGGCGTTGCAGCATCGGGGCGAGTTCCGCGGTTCAGTCCGGGCCGATGGCCGATTATAGCACAAACCCGCCGCCCCTCCGGCGCGCCGCGACCCCGCAGAGCGGCGCCAGGATGACGATTCGCTGACCGCGCCCCCCCGGGCCCTGCTACAATGCGGGTCATGGACAGCGACCTGCTCGACGCGCTTCTGACCGGCCGGATCGGGAGCCTCACCCTGCCGCCCGCGGGCGCCCCCCGGGCCGACGACCCGCCCGGCGGCGCGATCCTCGCCGGCTCGTTCAACCCGCTGCACTGGGGGCACGAGGGCATGGCCGCCGCGGCGACGGCCCTCACCGGCCTGCCGGTCGCCTTCGAGCTGGCCGTGGTCAACGCCGACAAGGGCGCCCTCGCGCCGGCCGAGGTCGCCCGCCGCGCGGCCCAGTTCGCCGGCCGCCACACGCTCGTGCTTTCGCGGGCGCCCCTCTTCGCCCAGAAGGCCGCGCTCTACCCCGGGCGCGCCTTCGTGCTGGGCTACGACACGGCGGCCCGCCTGGTGGCGCCGCGCTACTACGGCGGCGAGGCGGGCATGCGCGCGGCCCTGGACGGCATGCGCGCCGCCGGCTGCCGCTTCCTCGTCGCCGGCCGGCTCGTCGAGGGGCGCTTCCGCACCCTGGCCGACCTCGCGCTCCCCCCGGCCTACGCCGCCCTGTTCACCCCGATCCCCGAGGCCCTCTTCCGCGGCGACGTCTCCTCCACCGCGCTCAGGGCCGGGGGTGGAGCGGGGCCGCGGCCAGGCGGCCGGGGCCAGGGTTGACACCGCGCGCGCCGGCGTGCCTTGGGGGCCCTTGAGACGAACAGCTTGACCGCGAGCAACTGTCAAAACTTCATTGACAAAGTAAAACGGCTCAGGTACGATAAGGGGGAATAACAATCACCACCTGAAGATCTCATAGCAGCTTGTGAACAGCATCCCCCGTGAGCGCTGCCGCCTCAGCTTGCGCTCCTTCCTGGACGGGTTGCCGGCGACGTGGCCTGCGATGCGCCCTCTCTCTCCGCGCGCAGACCTCCCCCGCCCCCCACAGCCCCCGTGTCGTACGCGCCGCAGCCCCGCCAGGCGGAGCGCGCCCGCCCAGCCCCGCGACCGGCGCGGCTGGGCCCTCCCCTGACGCCGGCCCGGTGAACAAAGGAGTCTGGCCGTGAGAATCGCCGGAAACTACACCTTCGAGGCGCCCCGCGAAGAGGTCTGGGCGGCCCTGAACGACCCCGAGGTCCTGGCCCGCACCATCCCCGGCTGCCAGCGCCTCGACGAGGTCGGCGAGCACGAGTACGAGAGCACGCTCAAGGTGGGCCTGCAGGCCGTGCGCGGCGTCTACACGGGCCGGGTGAAGATTGACAACCGGGTGCCGCCCGAGTCCTACGAGATCCACGTGGACGGCAAGGGCAGCAACGGCTTCCTGAAGGGCGCCGGCTCGATCAAGCTGCGCACCGACGGGGCCCACACCATCCTCGACTACGGCGGCGAGGCCCAGGTGGGCGGCACGATCGCCAGCGTGGGCCAGCGCCTGCTCGACGGGGCGGCCAAGACGCTGATCAACCAGAGCCTGAAGGCCCTGGCGGCCCAGATCGCGGAGCGCCGCCTCCATGTGGCCGAGCACACCGCCGAGGTGCGGGCCGCCGTCGCCGAGGAACTGGCCCACGAGGCCGCCGCGAAGCCGGCCCAGCCCGCCGCCCCCGAGGTCGCCCGGCCCGCCGCCGCCCCCGCCGCCCCCACGGCCGGGGCTCCGGCCCCCGCCGCGCCGGTGCCCCAGCCCCTCAACGGCATCGCCCCCGAGATCGCGCCCGCCGCCCGCCGCTCGTTCACCGTGCCGCCAGGCCAGGGCCTCAGCGAGCAGGCCGTGGCCAGGGGCGCCGTCGAGGACTTCGTTAAGGAGAACCCCTGGGTGCCCTGGGTGATCATCGCCTTTCTGCTCGGCTTCCTGTTCGGCCGCCGATCCTGACCCTCCCCGGGCGCGAGTCTGAAGTACGCACGCGTCTGAAGCCACAGTCTGACAAGGAGGTTGGCCCTGTGACAACGATCACCGTCACCGTGAACGGCAAACAGCACACGAGCGAGGTCGAGCCCCGCACCCTGCTGGTCCACTACCTGCGCGAGCAGCTGAACCTGACCGGCACCCACATCGGCTGCGACACCAGCCAGTGCGGCGCGTGCGTGGTCCACATCAACGGCGAGAGCGTCAAGTCGTGCACCGTCCTGGCCGTGCAGTGCGACGGCGCGAGCCTCACCACGATCGAGGGCCTGGCCCAGGGCGGCGAGCTGCACGCCCTCCAGGAGGGCTTCTGGGAGAAGCACGGCCTCCAGTGCGGCTTCTGCACCCCCGGCATGATCATGGCGGCCGCCGACCTGCTCCAGAAGAACCCCAACCCGACCGACGACGAGATCCGCCACGGCCTCGAGGGCAACCTCTGCCGCTGCACCGGGTACGAGAATATCGTGCGCGCCGTGCGCTACGCCGCCGAGAAGCAGGCCGCCGTGCCCGCCGACTGATCGGAGCCGGGGGCTCTGTGCCCCCGCCCAAGCCTCTGTGACGCCACCTTCAACCGCCTAGAATGGAGTCAAGGATGACCGCTACGGAGACGAAGGAGCGGATCGTCGGGCGCGCGATCAAGCGCCGCGAGGATCCCAAGCTGATCACGGGCCACGGCCAGTACCTCGACGACATCAAGCTGCCCGGCATGCTGCACGTCGTCCTCGTGCGCAGCCCCCACGCCCACGCGAACATCAAGAGCATCAGCGCCGAGGCCGCCAGGGTCCACCCCGGCGTGGTCGCCGTCTTCACCGGCGACGACATGATGGACATCAACCCCCTGCCCGCCGCCTGGCAGGCCGGCGGCGTGAAGAACAACGCCGTCACCCCCCGCGCCCTCGCCGTCGGCAAGGTCACCTTTGTCGGCGACCCGGTGGCCATGGTGATCGCCGAGGACCGCTACGTCGCCCGCGACGCCGCCCAGCTCGTCGAGGTGGACTGGGACCCCCTGCCCGCCGTGGTGGACGCGCGCAAGGCCGTCGAGCCCGGGGCGCCCCAGCTCCACGAGGCCGCGCCGAACAATGTGGTCTTCGAGTGGGAGTGCGGCAGCAAGGAGCGCGCCGACGCCGCCTTCGCCGGCGCCGAGGTGACGGTCAGCGAGCCGATCATCAACCAGCGCCTCATCCCCACCCCCATGGAGACCCGCGGCACGATCGCCCGCTACGACGCCGCGACCCAGGAGTTCACCGTCTGGATGACCTCGCAGGCGCCCCACGTGCACCGCCTGCTGCTCACCGCCTTCGTCTTCGGCATCCCCGAGCATAAGCTGCGCTGCATCTCGCCCAACGTCGGCGGCGGCTTCGGCCAGAAGATCTTCTGCTACAACGACATGGCCTTCACCATGTGGGCCAGCCGCAAGCTCGGCCGCCCGGTGAAGTTCGTCGAGGACCGCTCGGAGAACTACCAGTACTCGACCCACGGCCGCGACCACGTGACCGAGGCCGAGATCGCCGGCAGCAGGGACGGCACGATCACCGGCCTGCGCGTGAGGACCTGGGCCAACATCGGCGGCTACTTCTCGACCATCGCCGCCGGCATCCCGACCACGCTCTACGGCCGCATCATCAACGGGGTCTACAAGATCCCCGGCACCTATGTGCACGTCACCGGGGCCTATAGCAACACGGCCATGGTGGACGCCTACCGCGGCGCCGGCCGCCCCGAGGCCAGCTACGTGATCGAGCGCATGGTTGACCGCTTCGCCGCCGAGATCGGCATGGACCCGGCCGAGGTGCGGCGCAAGAACTTCATCCAGCCCGACGAGTTCCCCTACGACAACGGGCTCGGCCTGCTGCCCTACGACAGCGGCAACTACGAGCCGGCGCTGGATAAGGCCCTGGCCATGGCCGGCTACGCCGACTTCCGCCGCGAGCAGGCGGAGGCGCGCAAGAACGGCAAGTACCTCGGCATCGGCCTCTCGTCCTACGTCGAGATCTGCGGCGTCGCGCCGAGCGCCTGGATCGGCCTCAACGGCCAGGGCTGGGGCGCCGGCCTCTTCGAGAGCGCCAATGTGCGCGTGCACCTCACCGGCAAGATCGTGGTCACCACCGGCTCGCTGCCCCACGGCCAGGGCCTCGAGACCACCTTCGCCCAGATCGTCTCCGACGAGCTCGGCGTGCCCTACGAGGACGTCGAGGTGCAGTGGGGCGACACCCAGGGCACGCCCTTCGGCTACGGCACCTACGGCTCGCGCTCGCTGGCCGTCGGCGGCGTGGCGATCAAGCGCAGCCTCGACAAGGTCAAGGAGAAGGCCAGGAAGCTGGCCGCCCATATGCTCGAGGCCAACGAGGCCGACATCGTCTTCGAGAACGGCAAGGCCTCCGTCAAGGGCTCGCCCGACCAGGCCAAGACCTTCGGCGAGATCGCCCTGGCCGCCAGCGTGGCCTACAGCCTGCCCGAGGGCATGGAGCCCTTCCTCGACGAGACCAGCTACTACGACCCGCCGAACTGCACCTTCCCGTTCGGCACCCACATCTGTATCGTCGAGGTGGACGCCGACACCGGCCAGGTTGAGCTGAAGCGCTACATCGCGGTGGACGACTGCGGCAACCGCATCAACCCGCTGATCATCGAGGGCCAGGTCCACGGCGGTATCGTCCAGGGCCTCGCCCAGGCCGTCTACGAGGGCGCCGTCTACAACGAGGACGGCCAGCTGCTCACCGGCACGCTGATGGACTACGCGGTGCCCACGGCGGCGATGGTGCCCCACCTCGAGCTCGACCACACCGTCACGCCCTCGCCGGTCAACCCCCTGGGCGTGAAGGGCGCGGGCGAGGCCGGCACGATCGGCTCGGCCCAGGCCGTGATGAACGCGATCATTGACGCGCTGCAGCCCTTCGGCGTCAAGCACCTCCAGATGCCCGCCACCCCCGAGCGGATCTGGAAGGCGATCCATCAGCAGTAAGCGATGGAGGTGTGAGGCGCTCGCTGCGCTCGCTGTGTGAGGTGTGATTCCGCCACGAGCACGGCCGTGCGCCGGATCACACCTCACACCTCACACCTCACAGATCAGGAGTACATATGATCCCGAGCGCCTTCGAGTACCACGCGCCGACGAGCGTCGCCGAGGCGATCAGCCTGCTGGAGCAGCACGGCGACGAGGCCAAGATCCTGGCCGGCGGCCACTCGCTGCTGCCCGCGATGAAGCTGCGCCTGGCCGCCCCCGGCGTGCTGATCGACATCAACAAGATCGCCGAGCTGCGCGGCGTGGTGATCAACGGCAGCGTGAACGTCGGCAGCATGACCACCTGGGCCGCCCTCGAGCACCACGAGGGCCTGCGCAGCGCCCTGCCCGTCCTGCACGAGGCGGTGAGCGTGATCGGCGACATCCAGGTGCGCAACCGCGGCACGATCGGCGGCTCGCTCGCCCACGCCGACCCCGCCGCCGACGCGCCCGCCGTGATCCTGGCCCTCGACGGCCAGATCCGCGTCCAGGGCCCTGGCGGCGAGCGCACGATCGCCGCGGCCGACTTCTTCACCGACATGCTCTCGACGGCCCTGGAGCCGACCGAGATCATCACCGCCGTCGTCCTGCCGAGCCTCGGCGCGGGCGAGGGCGCGGCCTACGTGAAGTTCCCCCACCCCGCCAGCCGCTACGCCATCGTGGGCGCGGCCGCCTACGTCAAGCTCGAGGGCGGCAAGGTCAGCGCCTGCCGCATCGGCGTCACCGGGGCCGGCCCCAAGGCCGAGCGCCAGCCCGACGCAGAGCAGGCCATGCTCGGCTCCGACGGCGGCGACGAGGCCGTGGCCGCCGCCAGCCAGAAGGCCGGCGAGGGCATGGACATCCTCGGCGACATCCACGCCTCCGAGGAGTACCGCCGCGCGATGGTCAAGGTCTACGTGAAGCGGGCCCTCGCGCAGGCGGTCGCCCGCGCCCGCTAGCGCAGGGGCACCCCTGCCATTCCGAATCTCGCAGGGACACCTCTGCCACCCCGTTTTTCTGCGGGGGGCCGCCGCCGGCCCCCCGCGCCCCCCCCCGCGCGAGGGCTTCGCCCTTCGAACCCTTTCAGCAGCTCGGCCCTACCGTCCCGGCGGAAGCTTACCCCGCCCCGACACCGCCTCTGCCCGGCTGCCCGGCAACACGCCAGAGGGCGCTGGCGCACGCACCGATCCTTGAGGTACGGGCGCCCCAACGTGGGCGCCCACGCTGGGGCGCCCCA
>DAOLDO010000149.1:0-10151 GCA_035327325.1 Chloroflexaceae bacterium
CCACCCGGCCCTCGCCGCGTTTATCATCCATCGCCTCGCGGGCATCCCGTACAGCTTTACGGCCCACGGCTCGGACCTCCACGTGGAGCGCCGCATGCTGCGCGAGAAGGTCGAGGAGGCCGCCTTCGTCGTGACCATCTCGAACTATAACCGCGAGCTGATCGCGCAGGAGTGCGGGGGACGACACCGCGACAAGGTGAAGGTCATCCACTGCGGGGTTGACACCGGCGTCTTCACGCCGGTGGCGCGGCGCGCCGAAGGGCCCGTATCACTGCTCTGCATCGGCACGCTCCACGAGGTGAAGGGCCAGACCTATCTGATCGAGGCGTGCCGCCTGCTGCGCGAGCGTAAGCTTGACGTCGTGTGCCGCTTTGTCGGCGACGGCGAGGACCGGGCCATGCTCCAGGCGCAGATCGAGCAGGCCGGCCTCGGCGGCCGCGTCGAGCTGCTCGGCCGCCGGACCCGCGAGCAGATCGCGGCGCTGCTGGCCGACACCGACATCGTGGTGACCCCGAGCGTCCCGACCAAAGGCGGCAAGCGCGAGGGCATCCCCGTGGTGCTCATGGAGGCCATGGCGAGCGGGGTGGCGGTGGTGGCCAGCGGCATCTCGGGCATCCCCGAGCTGGTCGAGCACGAGCGGGGCGGCCTGCTCGTCCCGCCGCGCGATGCGGCCGCCCTGGCCGCCGCGATCGAGCGGCTGGCCGGCGACGCGGAGCTGCGGGAGCGCCTGGGCCAGGCAGGGCGCGAGAAGGTGCTGCGCGAGTTCGACCTCGCCAGCAACGCGGCCGAGCTGGCAGCGGCATTCAAGAGGGGGGGGCGATGAGCCTGGTCCTGTTCTGGGGCGCGACCGCGGTTGTGCTCTACACATACGTGCTCTTTCCCGCGATTGTCTGGCTGCGCGGCCGCCTGCGACCACGCCCGTACCGCAGCGCCGAGGTGACCCCGTCGGTAAGCATGATCATCGCGGCCTACAACGAGGCCGCCGGCATCAGGGCCAAGCTCGACAACCTGCTGAGCCTCGAGTACCCGCGCGAGCGCCTCGAGATCGTCATCGCGTCGGACGGCTCGAACGACGGCACCAACGCGATCGTGGAGGCGTACGCGAGCCATGGGGTGCGGCTGCTCGCGCTGCCCCGCGAAGGGAAGCACAGCGCCCTCAACGCCGCCGTGGCGGCAGCGTCCGGCGAGATCCTCGTCTTCTCCGACGCGAACAGCATCTACGCCCCCGGCGCGATCCGGGCCCTGGTGCGCCCGTTCGCCGACCCTGAGGTTGGCGGCGTGGCCGGGAACCAGCGCTACCTGGACGAGCGCTCGGGGCTGCGCGGCGACGGCGAGAGCAGCTACTGGAGCTTCGACCGGCGGCTCAAGGGCGCCCAGAGCCGCGCGGGCAACACGATCTCGGCGACCGGGGCGATCTACGCGATCCGGCGCTCGCTCTTCATGCCGGTCCCGCCCGGCGTCACCGACGACTTTGTCACTTCCACGCGGGTGATTGCCCAGGGCTACAGGCTCGTCTTCGCGCCCGAGGCCGTCGCCTACGAGCCGGTATCGGCCACGAGCGGCGGCGAGTTCGCGCGCAAGGTGCGCATCATCACTCGCGGCCTGCGCGGGGTGATCGTGATGCGCGAGCTGCTGAACCCCTGGCGCCACGGCTTCTACGCGCTTCAGCTCTTCTCGCACAAAGTGCTGCGCCGCCTGGTGGCGATCCCCCTGCTGGTGCTGCTGGCGGCGACGCCGGCGCTGTGGCATGCCGGCGCGTTCTACCGGCTGGCCGCCCTCGCCCAGGGCGCCGTCTACGGCCTCGGGCTCCTCGGCATGCTCCTCCGGCGCACCAGCCTCGGGCAGCTCAGGCTGTTCTCGCTCCCGTTCTTCTTCTGCATGGTCAACGCCGCGTCGCTGATGGCCGCGCTCAACATCCTCCGCGGGCGCCGCATTGACCGCTGGCAGCCGCAGCGCTCCGCCCCCGAGGCCATGGCGGGGGGCCGGACCGAAGGCGCGCACTCGTCGCCGGAGACGACGTAGGCGACGCACGCGAAGGGCGGCCCTCTGCACATCAGTAAACGCTACCTCGGAGTTCGGTCATGATAGCCAGTGACACCCCGGCCCTCTTCTCGCTCCACGCCGCCGCCACCAGGGCCCGGGGCGATCGGGCGGGGTCCCCCGAGCTTTTTGACGTCCTGCCGCTCACATGCGAGCCGGAGGCCCGCCCGCGC
This sequence comes from Chloroflexaceae bacterium, assembly GCA_035327325.1. Classification (GTDB taxonomy): domain Bacteria; phylum Chloroflexota; class Chloroflexia; order Chloroflexales; family Chloroflexaceae; genus CAIWXH01. The sequence goes on from DAOLDO010000149.1 coordinate 2,214, forward strand.
CAGAGGGCCAGAAGCACTTTGGGCGCCGGCGGCCTCGAGCAGCCGCTCGAGGGACAGGCGCAATGAACCGGAGGCTGGTGCGCAGGGTCTGGGGCGGCCTTCTGGCGGCGTCGCTCGCGCTGATCGTCGGCGCGCTGGGCTTCGTGTCGGGCAGGTGGCACGCGCAGGGCGCGCCCAGAGACGCAGCCCCCGCCGGCGAAGCCCCGGTGAGCGGGGCCATGGCGCCCCCTGGCACGGCGGCGAGCGCCGGCGCGACCCGCCCTGCGCCTCCAAGCAACGCCCCCGCCTCTCAGGCCGGGCCCGACAGCTCGCGGGGCTACCTGACCACGCCGGCCGAGCTGCGCGAGATCGGGGCGAAGGCCCGGCGGGGCGACGAGCCGATCGCGGGGCACGTGGCGGTTGTGCTCGAGTTCGCCGCAGAGCCCTGGGACTTTGCGCTCCGCCGCGTCGAGCGCTGCGAGGACTCAAATACGCCCGCCTGGAACGACAACGACGGCGGGACGCGGATCCTGTACGCGAAGGCGCTCGCCTACCACCTCACCGGCAACCCGGGCTACGCGGCGGAGGTCTCCGCCGCCCTCGAGCGAATCATGACCGAGGTGCAGGCGATCACCCTCGACGAGCAGCAGTGCCGGCTGAACTTCGCCTGGGGGACGCCCGAGCTGGTCGCCTCCGCCGACCTGATCGAGGATCACTGGCGAGGGCAGGAGTGCGCGGGCCCCACCGGCACGCGCTACCAGGACACGACGATCGGCAGGGGCTCGTGCAAGACCCTGTTTCAGAACTGGCTGGTCAAAAACCCCTACTACGTCGTCTCGCTCGCCGCAGACAATAGCCAGAGCAACTGGGGCGCGGCGGCGACGACCACCCTCGCCCATATCGCCGACTACCTGTCCGATCGCCCGGAAGTGACCCTGATCGCCCGCCGCCAGCCGACCCCGGGCCAGGCGCAGATCGAAGAGGTCGCCCAGACCCCGCGGGAGGCATACAGCCACGCGAACCGCCTCGCTCTCGACCGGATGAACGGCTACCGGACCGAGCTGATGAGCAGATTTTCGTGCGACCTGCTCGCCGGCGAGCAGCAGCACGAGCGCTGGGCGCCGGTGAAGTCGCAGATCACGGAGAACGGGATCATCCCCGAGGATGCCAGGCGGGAAATGTCCTGCAACGTCCCGTCGTACAACGGCGAGTACCAGAACTACCCCCAGATCCACCTGGGCAACCTCGTGCAGCAGTGTGAGCTGATGCTGCGCCGCGGCGACAGCTCGTGCTATGACAATGTCGAGTGGACTGACATCCCGGAGTACCGCTATATCGGGCCAGACGGGAAGCCGCGGACGACCCATCTGCGGGCCGGCCGCGGCTCTGTGGAGCGGGCGATCGCGGCAGTCATCATTGACGGGGGCGCGGAGTGGCGCCACGACGACGCCCTGGCCGTGGCGTACAGCTACTACGTCAACAACCACAGGCTGCCTGGCATCGAGCGCTGGGCAGCGCAGATTGACCGGCAGACCCGGTGCGGCCAGTCGATCTGCTTCGGGCGGCTCACCCATAGCTCGCCATAAGCGAGCAGAGCCCGGCGAGCAGGACCGCATGGCGGGACGAGCGGCACGGGGGCTGTGAGAGGGCGGCGCGAGACTGGTCTGGCGGCACCGAGCAAGGAGCAGGGCATGGGGCTCTGGATGAGAAGCAAATACCAGGAGCTGAACGGGCCATTCCAGAGCCTGCTGCTTGTCGTGGCCGGCCTGCTCGCAGCGGTGCCTGTAGGCATCGCCGTCGCGAGCGGTGGCGACTGGCTGGTGGTGGTGGGGCTCGTCGTCGTCGCCGCGACGATTGTGATGCTGATCGTGCCCGAGCTGGCCACGCTGGTCTTCAGCTTCGTCCTCTATATCAACGGGATGGCGATCGCGACGAACATCTATGGCGTGCCGAACCAGGCGGCGGGGTCGTTCTTCCTGATCCTGAGCATCCCGCTGGCCCACTACATCTTCTTCCGCAGGCAGCCGGTGATCTTCGTGCCGGTCATGGGCCTGATGGCGCTCTGGCTCGTGGTGATGATCCTCTCCGGCATCGTCTCGCAGACGCTCGAGCTCACCCAGGATGCGATCTTCCTATACGTGACAGAGGGCATGATCCTTTTCATCCTGGTGCTGAACGCGATCCGGACGCCGGAGATGCTGCGGCGGATCATCTGGGTGCTGCTCCTCTCGGGCGCTATTATGGGTGGACTCTCGCTGTACCAGGATCTGACCAACACCTACGACAATAACTACTGGGGTCTGGCCCAGGTTGACGAGATGGGAATCTTCGAGATCGGGCAGACCGCCTTAGGAGACGTGGACAGAAAGAGACTGGGCGGACCGATCGGCTCGGAGAACCGCTACGCCCAGATCATGCTGGTGCTGTTTCCGCTCGCGGTCTTCCGCTACTGGGGCGAGCGCGAGCCGTGGCTGCGGGCGCTGGCCGCCCTCTGCGCCCTGCTGATCGTCGCCGGGATGGCGCTCACGTTCTCGCGCGGCGCCGCCGTGGCGCTGGTCGGCCTGCTGGTGCTGATGGTCGTCTGGCGCTACATCAAGATCAGTCAGGCCCTGGTGCTCTGCCTCGCCCTGGGGCTGTTTCTCAGCGTGATGACGCCCGACTATTTCTTCCGCCTCGTCTCACTGCGCGAGGTAAGCGGCCTCGTGTCGAGCGAGGAGGGCGATCCGGACGGAGCCTTGCGCGGCCGCTTCACCTCGAACATGGCCGCCATTGTGACCTTTGCCGAGCATCCCATCCTCGGGGTCGGCCCGGGCGCCTACTTTAGGCTTTACTCACAGTCAGTCGCGAACGAGCTTGGCTTGCGGTTCCTGACCACGAACCGGCGCGCCCACAACCTGTACCTGGAGATCGCCGCCGACACCGGGATCGTCGGCCTGGTCACGTTTCTGTCCATCCCTACGGTGACGGTGCTCGGCCTCTGGCGCACCCGGCGCCGCTGGCTGACCGCGCGCCCCGAGTACGCCAACATGGCGACGGCGCTCATCCTCGCGCTGGCGGGCTACATGGCGACGGCGGTCTTTCTCCACCTCTCGTACCAGCGCTACTTCTGGTTTCTCCTGGCCCTCGCCCACGCGGCAATCGTGCTGTACCAGCGCGAGCCGGAAGCGGCCTCCCCGCATGACCCGCAGGACGCAACCGGCCAGGCTGTAGCCGCCGGACACATCCAATGAACAGCACCACCACCCCGACCGAGTCCCGCGTCACAGCTCAAGGGACGGGCTCGAAGCGCCAGATCCGCGGCTCAAGCCTGCTGCTGGCGGGGCGCCTGATCTCGACTGGCGCCAACCTCGTCGTGCAGGTCCTGACGGTCAACTACCTTTCCAAGACCGACTACGGCGCGTTCGCCTACGCCCTGTCAATCGTGGCCCTCGGCGAGACAATCGTGACCCTCGGGCTGGACCGCGCGATCACGCGGTTCGTCCCGATCTACCATGAGCGCGAGGACTACCCGCGGCTGTTCGGCACCATCGCCCTGGTGATCGGCGCGATCATCTCGCTGAGCCTGGTCTTTGCGCTCGGGGTGTTCGGCCTCCAGCGGGTGCTCGCGCAGCAGATGGGCGTTGACGAGTTCACCTTCAGCCTGCTGCTGATCCTGCTCGCGCTGGCGCCGATCCAGGCCTTCGACACGGTGATCATGGGGCTGTTCGCGACCTTCGCCAGCCCGCGCGCGATCTTCGTCCGCCGACACATGCTGACGCCAGGGCTGCGCCTGGCGACGGTCGCGCTGCTGATCGTGTCGCAGGGCAGCGTCTACTTCCTGGCGCTGGGCTATGTGGTGTCCGGCGCCCTGGCGGTGGCCCTCTATATTGGCCTCGTGGTGCGGTTGCTGCGCGATGTGGGGCTGCTGCAACAGTTCAAGCTGCGCGGCATCGTCGTGCCCGCCCGCGACGTGCTGACCTTCACCATCCCGCTGCTCAGCTCCGACCTGGTCTACGTGGTGATGCACACCGTTGACGCCGTGATGCTCGAGATGTACCACAGCACAGCCGAGGTGGCCGCTTTCCGGGCCGTCCAACCAGCGGCGCGCCTCAACCAGCTGGTCCTGACCAGCTTCGCCCTGCTGTTCACGCCGGTCGCCTCGCGCTTGTTCGCGCGCAACGACCGCGAAGGCATCAACACGCTGTACTGGCAGACGGCGGTCTGGATCGCGGTGGTCTCCTTCCCGATCTTCGCGCTGAGCTTCTCGCTGGCGGAGCCGCTGACGCTGACGCTGTTCGGCGAGCGGTACGCCGACTCGGCGGCGATCCTGGCCGCGCTCTCCTTTGGCTATTATATCAACGCCGCCTTTGGGCAGAACGGCCTCGCCCTGAAGGTGGTGGGGCGGCTGCGCTACATTGTGTTGCTGAACATCGCGGCGGCGCTGGTCAACTTCGGCCTCAACCTGCTGCTGATCCCGCGCTATGGCGCCCTCGGGGCGGCCATCGGCACGGCGATCGCGCTGGTCGTGCACAACATCTTCAAGCAGATCGGCCTCAGCTTCGACACCGGCATCTCCGTCTTCGAGCGGCGCTACCTTGGGGTCTACATCAGCATCGCCGTGGCCGCCGCCGGGCTCCTGGCGGTACAGATGGGCCTGCAGCCGCCCTTCTTCGTCGGCTTCGTGCTCGCGGCCCTCGTCTCGCTGGTGGTGCTCTATATCAACCGCGCCCAGTTGCGCATCGGCAGCACGTTCCCGGAGCTGCTGCGGGTGCCTTTCGTGCGCAAGTTCTTTGGCGAGTAGGCAAGGCAATGATCCTCGACACCGCCCTGCGCCGGCCGTTTCGCGCCGGGACAAACCTGAAGCACAACCTCCCGGGGGCAGGGTGGGCCTACCTCCTCCCCAGCCTCGAGCTGGAGCACACCGTCTGTCTTGGGGCCCCTTCGCCCGCCGGCCTCGAGATGCTGGCGCGCCTGTCGGGCCGGCTCACCGTGCTCTGCGCCGACTCACGCCGCGGGCGCGCGCTGGCAGACGCGAGCGCCAGGCTCGGGCTGAGCAATGTGCGGGTGGCGGCAGAACACGCTGAGGCCCCCGGCGGAGCCGCCGATCTCCTCGTCGTGCCGCCGGGCATGGCTCCGCCCCCCGATGCGGCGGCCTGGCTGAGGCCGGAGGGGGTGCTGTACTACGAGCGCCTGGGCGCCGCCCGCGGGCCCGCGGTCAGCGCTCCGGGGCGGCTGCCGCGGGGCTTCGGCGCGCCCCTTGTGGTCCGCGAGACGCCGCTCTTTGGCGAGGTCAGGTCGGCGGTGCCAGCCGGCGACCCGGCCGTGGCGGCGCTGCTCCGCCGCCGTGGCCTCGAGGCCACGTCGCTGAGCGGCGCGCACGCCGACCAGGTGGGCGAGCTGCTCCCGCTCGGCGACGGGGCCCTCCAGCGGCGGCTCCGCCAGGCCGCGCGCGCCGGCGCCAGGGGGCTGTTTCAGGCGCCGCAGTTGGCCGAGCGCGCCCTGGTGGGGCGCGGGGCGGCGGCGCGCTACGGGGTGCTGGCCCGCGCCGCTGGTGGTCCGGCCCTGGAGGGGCCTCCGCGCTACCTCGCCGAGCTGGCGGCCGCGGCCGGCGTCTCGATCGAGGGGAGCGGCTGGGGCCTGGCGGCCCGCGGCGAGTACCGCTCGCAGAAGGTGCTCTTCTTCCTCTGCGACGGCGCGGGCGAGGTGCGCCACATCGTCAAGCTGACCCGCGATCCGGCCTTCAACTGGCGACTGGAGAACGAGCGGCGCGCCCTCGAGGCCCTGCAGGTCGTAGGGCGCGCCGACGCCGTGGCGCGACCGCTCTTCTTCGGGCAGCGGGGCGGTCTGGCGGTGCTGGGCGAGACGGCCCTCGCCGGCGCGCCGCTGAGCCAGCGCACCAGCGCGACGGCCGGCTGCCCCGTGGCGCGGGGGGCGCTTGACTGGCTGGTGGAGCTGGCCGCGGCGACGACCGCCGCAGCGGAGCCGGCCGAGGTGGCGGGGCGCCTGGAGGCGCTGCGCGAACAGTACGTGGCGATCTACCGCCCGAAGCAGCACTACGCCGACTTCCTCGCCGCCCAGGTGGTGGAGATCGGAGCGAGCCCCGCGCCGCTGCCCACGGTGTTTCAGTGCGGCGACGTGGGCTTCTGGAATGCCCTTGTGACACCCGAGGGGCGGGTCGCTTTCACCGACTGGGAGGCGGCGGACCTGCGGGGCATGCCGCTGTGGGATCTGTTTTACTTCATGCGCTCGTTCAGCGTGGTCGTGGCGCGGGCGCGGGGGACGCGCAGCCCACTGGGCGGCGTGGCGGAGCAGCTGCTGGGCGACACGCCGCTCGGCGCGCTGCTAGTCGAGACGGTCCGCCGCTGCTGCGATCGCATCGGGCTGCCCCGCGCCCTCGCCCGCCCGCTGTTCTTCACATGCTGGATGTACTGGGCGCTGCGCGAGTCCCTGCAGCGCGAGCCGGACAAGCTCGCGGGCGCGGGCTACACCAGGCTGCTCCAGCTGTGTATTGACCGGCACGACGCGCCCACGCTGCGGGCGCTGGCGGAGGGAGCCCCGGCGACCGACAGCTCACATGTGTACGCGAGCTGAGGGCGAGTAGCAAAAACTAGAGGCGGGATGCACCAACATATGTCAGCGGCACACTTTTCGGATCGAGTAGCGGCCCGGGCCACGAGCGACGGGGTAGACTTCAGCCTGCACGGGCTTGTGGGCGTGCGGCTGGTTAACGCCGGGCCGGGCGAGGTGGCGACGGTCACGCGGCAGCTCGGGCCACTCCGCGGGCCGATCGCGGGCACGCCCGACCTGACCATCCGTTTCGTCGAGCGCCTGCCGGCAGCAGGGACGGTCAAGCTCCTGGGCGTGGAAGAGGGCGGGTTCACCGAAGACGCGTTCCTGGTGCTGCGCTCAAAGCACGGCGCCCGCGTCCGCGCCCAGATTCCGCTCGGCCAGGTGGGCCGGCCCTGCGAGATCATCTGCGAGCGCGGGCTCAGCTCGGTCCCGCTCCTCAAGCCGATCATCACCCTCACGGCGCTTCAGAAGGGCGTGCTGCCGATCCACGCCTCGGCTTTCAGCTACAGGGGCGTCGGGGTGATCACGACCGGCTGGCAGGAGGGCAGCAAGACGGGGACGCTGCTGACCTTTATGGCGCAGGGGGCCCGTTTTATCGCCGACGACATGGTGTACCTGCACGCCGAGGCGAACCGGATGTATGGCATCCCCGAGCCGATCAATCTCCGCGCGCGTTACCTGCAGGCGTTCCCGCAGCTACGGCGGGCGATCGGGCGGCGGGAGCGCGCCAGGCTGTTCGCCGCGGGCGCGGCCGCGAGGGTCGCGGGCGCGGCACGGCCCCCGCGGCTGCGGCGCCTCTTGCGTAAGCTCCTCGATGGGACCACCGCCACGCGGATCCACCCCCACGCCCTGTTCGGCGCCGAAGCGTGCGCGATGGCGGGCGAGCCGCAGGTGGTCTTCCTGACCGTCGGCAGGCAGGCGCCCGGCGTCGAGGTGGTGCCGGGCGACCACGACGAGGTCGCCACGCGCATCGCGACCGCACTGGAGTACGAGCTGCTCACGCTGAAATCGTTCTACTACATGTTCCGCTTCGCCTTCCCCGACCAGCCCAACCCGGCCTTCGAGCGCTCGGCGGATCGGCAGCAGGAGCTGCTGCGGCGCGCGCTCGCGGGGAAGCGGGTCTATGCGGTGTATCACGCCTATCCGGCCTCGGTCGCCGAGCTGTACGCGGCGATGAGCCCCCTGGTGAACCCATGAGCGCGCCGACCACCTCCACGCCCACGAGCACGCGGGGGGCGGCCGCGGCGCAGGCGCCGGTCGCTGCGGGCCACGCATGGGTTGACTACGACCTGCACGGGCTGGTGGGCATCAGGCTGATCGGGGCTTCGGCCGGCGACGCGGCGGCGGTGACGCGCCAGCTCGGCCCGGTCCAGGCGCCGCTAGCGCGCGACCCGGACATTACGATCCGCT
>DAOLDO010000150.1:0-10133 GCA_035327325.1 Chloroflexaceae bacterium
GGCGCTCAAGTATCTGCAGCCGAGTTGGCCCGCCCCTGGCGTGCGGATCCAGAGGCCGTGCCGTTTCGGACCCGACGAGTAGCACAACGTCTGACCGAACTGGTCGGCATAGTCAACATCACACCCGATTCGTTCGCTGATGGCGGGCGCTGGCTCGATCCCTCAGCGGCGATGCGTCATGCGGCGGGTCTGGTCGCCGACGGGGCGTCGGTCATCGACCTCGGCGCCGAGTCGACCCGGCCCGGTGCCGCACCGGCAGACGCCGAAGGGGAATGGCGCCGCCTCGAGCCCGTTCTTACCGGCCTGCGGAGTCGTTGGAGCCGGGGAACGGGACCGCTCCTCTCCGTCGACACTCGCCACCCGGCGACGGCGCGGCGGGCGGTCGAGGCGACCCTGCCGGCGAGCCGCCGCCGCGCGCTGCACGCGGCGGTGCTCGGGGCGCTGCGGGGCGCCACGTGGCCGGCTGACCTCGCCCGGCTGGCCCACCACGCCGAGGGAGCGGAGAACGCGGAGCAGGTGCTCGCCCTGCTGCCGGCGGCGGCGGGCCAGGCGGCCGCCCTGGGCGCCCACCGCGAGGCGGCCCGCCACTACAGAACGGCCCTCACCTACGCCGACGCCCTCTCACACGAGGAGCGGGCCGTCCTGCTCGAGGGGCTCGCCTATGAGAGCTATCTGACGGGACAGATCGCCGAGGCCCACGAGGCCCGCTCTGCGGCGCTGCTGCTCTGGCGCCAACTCGGCCGGCGCGAGCAGGAGGGCGCGACCCTGCGCTGGCTCTCGCGCCTGAGCTGGTTTCTCGCCCGCCGCGACGACGCCTACCGCTACGCGGCGGAGGCGATCGCGCTGCTTGAGCAGCTGCCCCCCGGCGAGGAGCTGGCCATGGCCTACACCAACCGGTCTCAGATCCATATGCTGAGCTACGAGACCGGCGAGGCCGTCGCCTGGGGCGAGCGGGCCCTCGCCCTGGCGACCGCCCTCGACGCCGCGGCGATCCGCGCCCACGCCCTCAACAACATCGGCACGGCGATCTTCTACGAGGACGGCGCCCGCGGGCTGGCCCTGCTCGGCGAGAGCCTGCGGCTCGCCCTGGAGTATGGCCTCGAGGAGCACGTCGCGCGGGCCTACACCAACCTCGGTAGCGGCGGCGTGGTCGCCCGCGACTACGGCGCGGCCATGGCCGCGCTGGAGGAGGGGATCGCCTACTGTATCGAGCGCGACCTGGACTCGTGGGAGCTGTACATGCGGGCCTGGCGGGCCCGGGCGCGCCTGGAGACCGGCGACTGGGACGGCGCGGTCGAGGAGGCGCGGGCCATCCTGTCCCGCCCCCAGGCGCCGGCGGTCTCGCGCATCCCGGCCCTCGCGGCCCTCGGCCGGACCCTGGCGCGCCGGGGCGACGCGGCGGCCGGGCCGGCCCTCGACGAGGCCCGCGAGCTGGCCGCCCAGACAGGCGAGCTGCAGCGCATCGCGCCGGTGGCGGTGGCACGGGCCGAAGCCTGCTGGCTGCGCGGCGCCGCCGAAGGGTGCCGCGCGGAGCTGCGGCCCGCCCTCGCCCTGGCGGACGACGGAACCAACCACTGGGAGCGGGGCGAGCTTCAGCTCTGGCTGTGGCGCGCCGGCGCGGGCGCCGGCCAGCCCGACCTGCCCGACGTCATCAGTAGGGAGATCGCGGGCGACTGGCGGGGCGCGGCGCGAGCGTGGGAGCAGCTGGGCTGTCCCTATGAGCGGGCCCTCGCTCTGGCGGCGGGCGACGCCGAGGCGCTGCGCCTGGCCCAGGGCCTCCTCGGGCAGCTCGGCGCCGCCCCGGCCCTCGCGATCGTCCAGCGGCGCATGCGCGACCGCGGGCTGTCCGGCATCCCCCGCGGGCCGCGCCAGAGCACGCAGGCCAACCCCGCCCAGCTCACCCAGCGCCAGATCGAGGTGCTGCGCCTGGTCGCCGACGGGCTGCAGAACGGGGCCATCGCCGAGCGGCTCCATATCACCGCGAAGACCGTGGACCACCACCTCGCGGCGATCTTCGCCAAGCTCGCAGTGCGCTCGCGGGCCCAGGCGGTCGCCGCGGCGGCGCGCCTGGGGCTGCTCGCCGAAAGCTAGGGGGCCCGCCGCCGCAAGATGGGGTGTCTCCCCGATGCGCGGCCGGCCGCCGGGCCGCTACACTGCGCCCATCAGCGGCAGACACGAAAGGAGCCACCAAATGCCAAAGTATGTGATCGAGCGCGAGGTGCCCGGCGCCTCCCGGCTGACCGAGGCGGAGCTGCAGACCATCGCCGCCACCAGCAACAAAGTCCTGGCCGAGCTGGGGGTGCCCTACCACTGGCTGCAGACCTTTGTCGCCGGCGACAGGCTATACTGCGTGCACATCGCGCCCGACGAGGCCACGGTCCGCCGGCACGCCGAGCTCGGCGGCTTCCCGGTCACTCGGGTCGAGGAGGTCGTGTCAATCATTGACCCCACCACCGCCGACGGGTAGGCCGCGCGGGCCGCCCCCCAGCCCGGCAATCCCTCGGTCGAGCGTCCCGGCACAGCCGCCGGGGCGCTCGGCTGTCCGGGGGCCGACGACCGCTACCTCTCGCCGGCCCGCAGCTCGTCCTCCACGACGAATTCGTGGCCCAGCAGCTCGAGCCGGGCCCGCACGGGGACGGGCCGCGCCGGGTCGAGCCGGCCGGTGGCGCGGGCGGCGGCGAGGGCGGCCTCGATCTCGCGCTGGGCGCCGACGCCGAAGGTCTTCAGAAAGCGGCGGATATCCTGCTGAAGCTGCTCGTCCTGCATGGGGCCTCCCTTGGGTTCCTACGCGACGCTGCCCCGCCAGTGTAGCATGCGGGGGCGGCGCGGAACGGCGCCCGGAACGGTGCTCGGCTCGCGGGTGGAACGCCGGCCCCCTAGTGTGGTAGGGTATTGGGCACCGGACGGACCGGAGCCCCACACCAGCGAGGAGACAGTCCCATGATCGAGCAGCCATCCACCCTCCGCCTTGACAGCGCCCAGCTCGCCAGCGGCATCAGGCTGCACTACGCCGAGGCGGGCGACCCCGCCGCCCCCCCGGTCCTCATGCTCCACGGCCTCAGCGACTCGTGGTTCTCGTACAGCCGGGTGCTCCCGGCCCTCGCCGCCCGCTACCACGTCTACGCCCTCGACCAGCGCGGGCACGGCGACTCGGACCGGCCCGCGGGCGGCTACAGCATGGCCGGCATGGCTGCCGACGCGGTGGCGTTTATGGACGCGCAGGGGCTGACGAGGGCCACCGTGGTCGGCCACTCGATGGGCAGCGTCGTGGCGACCGAGCTGGCCCTCGCGGCGCCCGAGCGCCTGGCCGCCCTGGTCCTCGTGGGCCCCAACACCGGCTGGAACAGCCCCGACGTCGCGGGGCTCCAGCAGGAGGTGGAGGCCCTCCCCGACCCGGTGCCGGCCGCGTTCGCGCGCGAGTTCCAGATCAGCACCGCCTTCGAGCCGCTGCCCGAGGCGTTCCTCGAGCGCGTGGTGGCCGAGAGCCTGAAGCTGCCCGCCCGGGTCTGGCGCGCTGCGCTGGCCGGGTTGCTCGCGTCTGACTACGTCGGGCGCCTGGGCGAGATCACGGTGCCGGCCCTGGTGCTCGGCGGCGAGGAGGACCTCTACTGCACCGCCGCCAACCAGCGCGAGGTGGCGGCCCGGCTGGGCAACGCCGAGCTGAAGCTGTACACGCGGCTGGGCCACTGCCCCCACTGGGAGCGGCCCGAGGCGTTCGTGGAGGACCTCGAGGCGTTCCTCGGGCGCGTACTGGGGGCCTGAGCGGGGCCCGGCGTTCACCGGAGCATGCTAGAGCGCCGGCTCGCTCGCCGCTCCGACCGCCTCCAGGCCCGCGAGCTCGACGAGCAGGTGGGCCACCACGTCGTCGAGGGGCGCCGGCTCGGCCGCGCCCGCCGAGCCGGCGGCCAGCTGCTGCTCGTAGGCGAGCAGCAGCGCGTGGGCCTGGTCGCTCGTCTCGCGGTCGGTGGCGGGGTGGCGCAGGGCGAGGACGAGCAGCTCGCTCGCCTCGCCGGCGCGGCCCCGCCGCAGCAGCAGCTCGCTCACGCCGACCAGAGCGGCGAGGGTTAGGGGGACGAGCCGCACGTCGCGGGCGAGCGCGAGGGCGTCGCGGAAGTGGCGGGCGGCCGCGGCGACATCGTCCAGGGCGCAGCTGGCGAGGCCGTGGCCGAGGTGGGCCTCGGCGAGGCCGCGGCGGTCGCCGCGGGTGCGGTAGATCGCCAGGCTGCGCGCGAACAGGTCGCGCGCCTCCTCCGCAGCGCCCTGGCTCAGGGCCACAGACCCCTCGTAGGCGAGGGCGAGGGCCTTGCCCTCGGGGTCGTCGAACGCCTCGCGGATCGCGTAGCTGGCCCGCAGGTGGCGGCGGGCCTCGGCGTGCTCGCCCTGGCCCAGGGCGATCTTGCCCAGGTCAACCAGGACGTACGCCTCGAACCAGCGGTCCTGGTCGGCCCGCACCGCCGCGTAGGCCTGCTCGGCGGCGTAGCGGGCGCGGGCGTAGAGGCCCTGGGCGAGGGCCGTGCGGCCGAGGAGGTACCAGGCGAAGGGGCGCTGGGTGGCGTAGCCCTCCCGCTCGCTCAGGCGCAGATACTCCTCGGACAGGCGGGCGGCGGCGGCGTAGTCGCCCTCGAGCAGGGCCGCGAAGGCCAGCCCCGCCCGCGGGTCGCTGGCGCGCCCGTTGGGGGGCGGCAGGATGCCGAGCCCCGTGTAGATCGCGCTGGTCGCCTCGAGGCCGGCGCGGGCCTCGGCGATCCGGCCCACGTTCAGGTACAGCCACGCCTGCTCGTGGAGCGCCTCGGCGAGCAGGCGGTCGCGGATCTCGCCGGGCGGCGCGGCGCGCAGGGCCCGGGCGACCTGCTCGCAGGCCGCGATGCCCTCGTCATAGGGCCCGCGGTAGAGGTAGAAGTTGGCGAGCGTATTGATCCCCCGGCCGATGCGCTCGGCGGCCCCGGCCGCGACGGCGTGATGCCAGGCCAGGCGCACGTTCTCGAGCTCGACGGCGATCTCGGCCGTACGCACCACGTCGCGCCCGGTAGAGACGGCCTCGTCGCGCTCGACCAGGAAGTCGAGGAAGTAGTCGCTGTGGGCCTGGCGCGCCCGCGCCGCGTCGTCCGGCGCGGCCTCGAGGCGCTCCTCGGCGTACTGGCGCAGCAGCTCGTGGACCTGGTAGCGCCCACCGCGCTCGAGGCGCAGCAGCGACTTGTCGCTCAGGGCGGCCAGGATGGCGGGCGAGGCCCCGGCCACGCGGGCCGCCGCCTCGCCGCTGAAGCCGCCCCGAAAGACCGCCAGGGCCATGAAGACGGACCGCTCCTCGGGGGCCAGGAGCGCCCACGACGAGTCGAAGACGGCGCGCATGCTGCGATGGCGCTCGGGCAGGTTGCGCTGGCGGGCGACGAGGAAGGCCAGGCTGCGCTCGATCTCGGCCGCGATCATGCCGCAGTCGAGGGCCGAGGACCAGGCGGCTGCGAGCTCGATGGCGAGCGGCATCCCCTCGACGAGGCGGCAGATCCTGGCGACGGCGCCGCCGGTCTCGGCGAGGGCGAAGCCGGGCCGCGCCCGGCGCGCCCGCTCGGCGAAGAGGCGCACGGCGGCGTAGCCCTCGGCGTCGGCGGTCGCGACCTCGGGGGGGAAGGCCAGGCCGTCCAGCGGGTAGGACCACTCCTCCTGGAGGTTGAGCACCTCGCGGGAGGTGACCAGCAGGCGCAGCCCCGGGGCCGCCGCGAGCAGCTCGCCGAGCAGCTCGGCGCCGGCGAGCAGGTGCTCGAAGTTGTCGAGCACGAGCAGCAGGGCCTTGTCGCGCAGGTGGCTGAGCAGCTGGACCCGGGGCGCCTCGGCGCCCGAGAGCCGGCAGCCGACGGCGTCGGCGACGGCGCCGACGAGCAGCTCGGGCGAGGCGATCGGCTGGAGCGCCGCGAAGGCGGCCCCATCAGCGAAGGCGGGGGCGTGGCGCGCGGCGAGCTCGATGGCCAGGCGGGTCTTGCCGATCCCGCCAGGGCCGACCAGGGTGATCAGGCGGGCGTGGGGCCGCGCCAGGTAGCCGCCCAGGCTCTCCAGCTCCTGCTCGCGGCCGACCAGGGGCGTCGCCGGCGCGGGCAGACTCGGCGGGGGCTCGGCGGGCGGCGCGGGCAGGCTCGGCGGGGGCGCGGCGGGCGGCGGCGCGAGGCGGCGGGCCTGGATCGCCTCGGCGAGGGCGCTCGTCTCGGCGTCGGGCTCGACGCCCAGCTCGGCCTCGAGCAGCCGGGCGCACTCGCGGTACTGGCGCAGCGCCGCGGCGTGGCGGCCCGCCTCGGCGTAGAGCCGCATCAGCTCGCGGTGGGCCGGCTCGTGGAGCGGGTCGAGCTGGAGCCAGCGCCGGGCGTAGGCGCTGGCGGGCTCGTGCTCGCCCCGCCCGCGGTGCCAGGCGCCGAGCCACTGGAGCGCCTGGGCGAGCCGCGCGCGGAGCGCCTCGCGCTGGAAGAACTGCCACTCGTCGAACACCGGGCAGTCGGGCAGGGTCAGCCCCGCCATAAAGTCGGCGGCGTAGAGCGCGACCGCCTCGGCCAGGGCGGCCGCGCAGTCCGCGCAGAGCTCGCCGCCCTGGTGCCCGTGGGCCTCGGCGCGGGCAACCCGGGCGGCGAAGTCGGCCACGTCGAGCCACAGGGGGGCGCCGGGGGCAATGGCGACGTAGCGCCGGTCCGCGACGAACAGCTCGGCGCCGAGGAGCGACCTGAGCAGCGAGAGCTCGCGGCGCAGGCCGTTGCGGGCCCCGTCGGCGTCGAGCTCGGGCCAGAGCAGCGCGGCGAGGTGCTCGCGCTCGTGGGGCTGCGCGGTCGCGGCGAGGTAGGCGAGCAGCGCGTAGGACTTCGCCCGGCCCGGGTTGAGGGCCGCGCCGGCGCGCTCGACGCGCGGGGTGCCGAAGAGAAACAGCCGCAGGGCGTCCATCCCGGTGCTCCCTCCTGATTGAGCTCGTCCCATCATAGGTCGCGAGGGGGCGCGCTCCATCGGTCGCAGGGTCGAAGTGCGCGGGCGCCGGCTGACCGTCAGGATTATCCTGGCACGCTCCTTGCTTTCCCGACAGCACGAACTCGTACTAACGACGGCCGTTCGTTTTCCTCGCGCGCTGTGCGCCCACAGCGCGCCCGCTGGCCGCCGTCGGACCGCTCGGGCGCCTCGAAGCAGCGAGTCATTCTGCTACTCGCTCAGGAGGTGTGCGATGAGTAGCCAGCAAGCGATCGTGTGTGCGAACTGCGGCACGACCATGGAGCCGCCCCAGCCGGGGACCACGAGCGTTCGCTGCCGGGTCTGCCAGCTTGTGAACGAGATCGGCGCGGCCCCGCAGACCCTCGCCTTCACCCGCGACAGCCTGGAGCACAGCCTGGGCAACCTGCTGGCCCAGGCGCGGGCGGGCGGCCTGACCAGCGACGAGATCGTGGCGACCCTGCGCGACGAGCTGGAGTTCGCCGCGGAGCTGGCCCACGTCGGCCGGCAGATCTGCGTGCAGATTATTGACCTTGGCCCGAGCGAGGGGCAGACCGTGCAGCAGCCCGTTCGCGACCGCACCACCGTGCTGCGCGGGCGCGCCGTCGGCGGCTAAGTCGCCGGCGCGGACGCGCCATGCGCCAGAAAGTTAGGCATTGATGACCAACCCGGCCCGCCCCCCGTTCAAGGGCGGCCTCCGCGCGCTCGTCGCGCGCCTGCGCCCGGGGGCCAGGCAGGCCGCCCTCGACGGGCCGCTGCGCGGCGAGCTGCTCAGCCTGGCCCAGCTCGAGGCCCACGCCCGCGCCATCGCGGCCGACCACGGCGACGCGCGGCCGACACGCGGCGGCGGCGACCCGCTGCGGGCCGCCCTCGACCGCGACGAGGCCCTGATCGGCGAGGCCCACAAGCTGCTCGGCGACGACCTCCGGCGGCGCCGGCCGGTCGGCCCGGCCGCCGAGTGGCTGATTGACAACCACCACGTCGTCGTCGAGCAGATCCGCACCGTGCGCCACGACCTGCCGCGGGGCTACTACCGCGAGCTGCCCAAGCTGCGCCGCGGCCCCCTGGCGGGGCTGCCGCGCGTCTACGCCATCGCCCGCGAGCTGATCGCCCACACCGACGGGCGGCTCGACGCCGAGACCCTGCTGCGCTTCCTCGCCGCCTACCAGTCGGTCACGCCGCTGCGCATCGGCGAGCTGTGGGCCGTGGCGATCATGCTGCGCATTGGCCTGGTCCAGCAGCTTGGCCGCCTCTCGGCCCGCGTGCTCGAGGAGCGCCGGCTGCGGGCCGAGGCCGACGCCTGGGCCGAGCGCCTGCTGGGCGACGGGCGCGAGGACGTGGACGAGGAGGCGGTGCTGCGCGAGCTGACCGCGCGCCACCCGCTGCTGCCGGTGCCCCTGGCGGCCCAGCTGCTGCGCCGGCTGCGGGCCCACGAGGGCGAGCGCGACATCGCCCCGGTCGTGATCTGGCTGGAGACCCAGCCGGTCACGCGGCACGCGACGGTCGAGGGGCTGCTCCACGAGGAGCACCAGCACCAGGCGGCGCGCCAGGTCTCGGTGGGCAACACGATCACGAGCATGCGCACCCTGAGCGCCCTCGACTGGCCCGACTGGTTCGAGCGGGTGAGTCTGGTCGAGCAGGTGCTCAGGCGCGACCCGGCGGGCGCCTATGGACGCAGCACCGCCGCCACCCGCGACCGCTACCGCCATGCCGTGGAGGATCTGGCCAGACACGCGGGCCAGAGCGAGGACGTGGTGGCGCGCCTGGTGGTCGCCCGCGCCGCCTCGGCCCCCGCCGACGACGAGCGGGCGCGCCATATTGGCTACTATCTGGTGGATAAGGGCCGACCGGGCTTCGAAGCGGCCATCGGCTACAGGCCGCCGCCCGGCGAGCTGGCGCGGCGGACTGTGCTCGAGCGCCCCGCGCCCGTCTACCTGGGGGCCCTGGCGGGGCTGACCGCCGCCACGGTGGCCGGCGGTCTGCGCCTGGCGGGGCGCCGATCGGCCGACGACGGGCGCGGCTGGGTGCTCGGCGCCGCCCTGGCCCTGCTGCCCGCGGGCGCTCTCGCCACCGAGCTGGTCAACCGGGCCGTCACCCGCGCGCTCCCCCCGCGGGTGCTGCCGCGCCTCGACCTGGCGGCGGGCGTCCCGCCCGAGCTGACCACGCTGGTCGTCATCCCCACGCTGCTGCTGACCCCCGAGAGCGTGGGGCGGCAGCTCGACGCCCTCGAAGTGATCGCCCTGGCCAACCAGGACCCGCAGCTGCACTTCGCCCTGCTGACCGACTTCGCCGACGCGCCCGAGGAGACCATGCCCGAAGACGCGGCGCTGCTCGAGGCCGCGGCCGCGCGCATGCGCGAGCTGGCGGCGCGCCACGGGCCCGAGCGCTTCCTCTTGCTGCACCGCCGGCGGGTCTGGAACGCGCGCCAGGGGCGCTGGATGGGCTGGGAGCGCAAGCGCGGCAAGCTCGAGGAGCTGAACGCGCTGCTGGCGGGCGAGCGCGAGACCAGCTACGGCGTGATGGTCGGCGACATGCGCCTGCTGGAGCGGGTGCGCTACGTGATCACGCTGGACGCCGATACGCAGCTGCCGCGCGACGTCGGCCAGGCCCTGATCGGCGCCATGGCCCACCCGCTCAACCAGGCCCGGCTCGACCCCGAGACCGGCCGCGTCGTCGAGGGCTACGGCATCCTGCAGCCGCGGGTCGGGATTGACCTGCCCAGCGCCACGGCCAGCCGCTTCGCCCGCGTCTTCGCCGGCAACGTCGGCGTGGACCCGTACACGACCGCCGTCTCGGACGCCTACATGGACCTTTTCGGCGAGGGCATCTTCGCCGGCAAGGGCATCTACGACCCCGCGGCGGTGCGGGCGGCCCTGGACGGGCGCTTCCCCGAGAACACGCTGCTCAGCCACGACCTGATCGAGGGGCTGTACGCCCGGGCTGGCCTGCTCAGCGACGTCGAGGTGGTGGACAGCTACCCGACCACCTACGCCGCGTGGGCGGCACGCCTGCACCGCTGGGTGCGGGGCGACTGGCAGATCGCGGCCTGGCTGCTGCCGTGGACGCCGTCGGCCCGCGGCTGGCGGCCGAACGTGCTGCCGGCGATCGGGCGCTACAAGATCTACGACAACCTGCGGCGCAGCCTCACCGCGCCCGCCACGGTGGCCCTGCTGCTGGCCGGC
>DAOLDO010000151.1:0-1672 GCA_035327325.1 Chloroflexaceae bacterium
GGTGGTCGGCGTGCAGAGCGGCGCCCCCGCCGGCGGCAGCGGCACCCAGTACTTCGTCGGCGACTTCGACGGCGCCGTCTTCACCTGTGACGACCCGCCCGGCGCGGTGCGCTGGGCCGACTACGGCGCCGACTTCTACGCGGCCCAGGCATGGGGCGATGCGCCCGGCGGCCGCGCCCTCTGGGTGGCCTGGATGAGCAACTGGGACTACGCTCGCGACACCCCGGCGGCCACCTGGCGCGGCACGATGACCATGCCACGCGAGCTGGGCCTGGTGCGCGACGAGGGCGGCCTGGCCCTCGTCCAGCGCCCCGTCCGCGAGCTGGCGGCGCGGCGGGGCGAGCCGCGGGCGTACGGCGCCCTAACCCTGGGCCAGGGCGCCCTGCCGCTCGACCCGGCGCCGGGCGAGACCTTCGAGCTGGCCGTGGCCTTCAGGGCCGCCGGCGCGTCGGCCTCGCGCTTCGGCCTGCACCTGCGCGCCGGCCCCGGCGGGGCGACGACCCTGGCCTACGACGCCGGGCGGGGCACCCTCGCCCTCGACCGCGCCGCGGCGGGCCAGGGCCTCGCGGGCTTCGGCGCGCCGCAGGTTGCCCCCCTCGCGCCGCGCGACGGGCTCCTGCGGCTGCACGTCGTGGTGGACACGGCCTCGGTCGAGGTGTTCGCCGACGGCGGGCGCGTCTGCCTCACCAGCCAGATCTTCCCCGCGCCCGGCAGCGGCGGGCTCGCGCTGTTCGCCGAGGGCGGCGCGGCAAGCGTCGAGGAGCTGACGGTGTGGCCGCTGGGGTAGAGGGTGGGCCTATAATGTGGGCGTCGCGCACCGCTCTGAGCCGAGGTACCCGCCCGTGGCCCACTCAAAACCCCCATCCCGCGGCCGGCGCGCCCGCGGCCGCGTCGCCGGCGACGCGGCGCCCATGGCCATCCCGTCGGAGCCGGCGATCTGGCTGGCCGCCGTCGCCATCGTCGCCCTGTCGCTGGCGCCCGTCGGCCTGATGGCCCTGCTCAGGCCGGGCAGCGCGGCGAGCAGCTGGCTGCTGGCGACGGCGTTCTACCTCCCCTGCCTGATCTTCGCCGCCATGGCCCTCTACTTCGGCCGTGCCACCCCCGTGAAGGCGCGCCTTGTGGCCGCGGGCCTCGCGGTCGGCGGGCTGGCCTTCGCCGTGTGGGGCGGGCTGGTAGACTACGGGCAGCGGGCCGTGACCCTGGTCGAGACCGAGCTGGAGGGCTCGGCGGGGCTCCCGCCGGGCGCCGCGCCGCCCGCCCGCGAGCTGTCCTTCGCCGTCGAGCACCCGGGCGTCGAGCACACCCTGCACTTCTGGCCCGTCGCCGGCCCCCTCGGCGCGGGCGGGACGGCCGTGGTGCGCGTCGAGCTGCGCGACGCCGGGGGTGCCACCCTGCTGGCCCTGGAGGAGCGCTTCGAGCCCAGGGCCCGGAGCGACGGGCCCGACCGCTGGGGCAGCGCGAGCGCCCGCTTCACGCCGGGGCGGGGCGGGGGCTACACCCTGCTCGTCACCCCCGTCACCCACGGCATCCCCCGCGTCCACGTGCGCATCGAGGACCCGCTCAAGCGCGACGGGGAGCGCATGCCGGGGTATTAAGAGGTGGGGCCAGTAGGGGCGCCCCGACGTGGGCGCCCCAACTGGCCCGACGTGGGCGCCCCAACTGGCCCGACGTG
>DAOLDO010000151.1:1772-10117 GCA_035327325.1 Chloroflexaceae bacterium
GTGGGCGCCCCAACTGGCCCGACGTGGGCGCCCCAACTGGCCCGACGTGGGCGCCTACCCCTCGCGCCCCGCGCCGACCAGGGCGCCCAGGGCGATGAACGCCGCGCCGCTGGTGAGGAAGGCCAGGAAGTCGGTGGCCCAGTCGGGGCCGACGGGCAGCGGGGTCATGATCAGGGTCGGGATGGTGGTCAGCCCGACGAAGAGCAGGGCCGCCGTGACGCCGCGGTTGGTCCCCCGGGTGCGGGCCGCGCCGGCGCCGACGAGCAGCGCGCCGAGCGAGGTGACGAACACCGAGAGCCCGCCCAGGGTGTCGGAGTAGCTGGGCTCGCCCGCCAGCCCGCTCAGGGTGACGAGATTGACCGCGGTCATGGCCATGGCCACGCTCGTGAGCAGGAGACTGGCCCGCGTCGGCCACTTCGCGCGCGCCGCGAAGCGCGGGGCCAGGGCCCAGAGGCCCACGCCGAGCACGACGACCGAGAGGGCGAAGAGACGGATGCCGACCCGCAGCGCCAGGGGCGAGACGGCGTCTGGCTGGTTGGGCAGGGTGCCGGTGAGGGCGCCGTTGACGACGATCAGGGCGAAGGTGAGGACCCAGAGCAGGCCGCCGAGGGCGAGCAGCGGCCCGGCGAGCCGGCCGAGGCGCGAGCGGGAGGGTGCGGCGGCGGTGGTGGGGGTGGCGGTGGTGATCATGGCGGGGGGACCTTTCTCTCGTGGCTCGGGGCCAGGTGTCTTGCCTGCCCCAAGCGTAGCAGGCGGGCCCTTCCCGCCGCCACGGCGCCGCTCCCGACCAGCCGGGAAGCCGCCCCCGGGAGACCGGGACGCCAACCCGCCCATTGCACGCCACGCAGGGCCGCGGCGCGCCGGGCGGCACCGTGGCGGCGTCCCGCCCACGGAGGCCCGCACCCTTACCCCCCGTCGCCCCCCGCGTCCGCCTGCGCCAGGGCCTCGTCGATCGCCGCGAGCAGGCGTTGTGTTCTTGCAATCTGCTGGGCTGCACCTGCACCGTATGGCTCGTAATTTTTTAGCGCGAGTTCGGCGTAGCGGCGCGCACGCGCGAGCTGGCCGGCGTTGTAGAGGGTGATGGCGAGATTGTAACGAGTTTGCCCAGCGCCGTAGAGGTCACCTTGCAGCTCTTTATAGCGGATCGACTCATCATAATGGAAGCGCGCGCTATCAAGATTTCCTGCTTCGTGGTAGGTAATGCCGATCTGATTGTTAACAGCTGCCCGGTCGACGTTCGCATTGGCGGGCAGGAGCAACAGCGCTTCTTGGTATCTGGCGAGCGAGTCCTTTAAGTGCTGCCAAAGGGTTTCATCTGGCTCACCGTTTGCCTTCGCCTCATAGAAACGCTCAAGGGCGACTGAGCCGAGTGCGGCGATCGACTTGGCGCGGCGATGGCTCTGACTCTCGTTGTACAGCTCGAGGCTGCGTCGGTACCAGCGCTCTGCCTGGTCGAGGTCGCGGAGTTCCACGATGGAATTGTAGGCGTGGCCGAGGGTCATCATGCAAACGGCCGCCGCCATCCTATCGCCAAGCTGCTCGTATAACTTCAGGGCCTCTTGGTAGCTGTCGGCACAGCCCGGTTGGCCCGCATCCCGTTGAATATCACCTAGAATATCAATAGACACGGCGAGCGTGCGCACTTGATTGCGCTCGATCTGGTCTAAATTTCTCGCTCCGCGAGCTAACAGCGGGGCTGCCCGTTGGCGCGCCCACTCTACCTTAAAAAGCTGTTGCTGTTCAGCGACGTCAAGACGCCGATCTTCGCGTGCGATGCGGACGAGGTATTCGAGGACCAGACTCCACTGCTCTTCGCGTCCCGGCAACGGGCCGTTGTCTCTGGGGTCGCAGAAGTGCGGCGCGATCTCCTGCACCAGATGGCGCCACTCCGCTCGCTGACCGGTATGATAGTACAGCGGGAGCAGACCTTGCATAACGCTGACCACACGATCCCACCAGCCATGGTTGCGCGCGAGCTTGCGCGCCTGGAGGAGATTCGCCTCCTCAGCGTTGAGCAGAGGTATGATGTCCTGATTGCCGCCGAGGTACTGGCTGTGGTAGTAGTTCCCTAGAATTCCCATCGCCTCGACGAAGGCCCGCTGCGCGCGCCGCGCCGTAGGGGCCTTGTGATACTGCCCGCTCCCCGGTGGCAGCGGCGGCGGGAACGCGGCGTCGAACGTGTCCTTGAAGTACCACGGCAGGGCCGGGTGGATTCGGTAGTAGCCGCCACCCAGGGTCTCCAGCAGGCCCACGTCGGCGGCCCGGTCGAGCAAGCCGATGCCCTTCGCGCGGTCCAGCCCGTATTCGCGCAGAAACCGCAGGTCACCGCTGTCCTCGCGCCCCATCAGGACCAGGGCGTCCACGTCGACGAAGCCCTGGAAGAGGTGCAGCAGCGCCAGGGCGCGCCGCTCCTCGGGGCTGAAGCCCGCGCTGAAGCCGTAGCTCAGCGAGGCGCCAAGGGAGCGCGTGCGCCCCTCGCGCTCGTCGTCGTCCAGGCTTGCGGCGCCCTGGCGCAGCTTCGCCACGTAGGTCTCGATCTGGGCCCTGGTGCCGATGCCGTCGCGCAGGGCCTGGCCCACCAGCACGGTCAGCGCGAGGGGGTTGCCGCCGCTGTAGCGCAGCAGCGGCATCCAGTCCTCCACGTCGCCCATGCGCCGGCCCCGCCGCTCGGCGATGCGCCTGGCCAGCTGCACCCGCTCCTGCAGGGGCATCGGGGGCACCTTGATGCGCCGCGGCAGTTCGCCCAGCCAGCCCGCCTCGTCGCGCCGCGAGGTCAGCAGGAACTTCGCCTTTGTCCCTGAAGCCTCGACCAGGAACCGGCGCAGGGCGGCCTGCTCCTCCGCGCTCCAGGCCGAGGGCGCGCCCTCGGGGAAGCCGGCCACAGGCTCGACATTGTCCCAGATCCACAGCAGCTCGATCCGCCGCATTACGTTGAGGGCCAGCTCGCGCCGCTGCGGGTCCTCCAGCCCGCTCCAGTCGAGGCCCGCCCGCTTGAGCATCCCGTCGAAGACGCGGCCGAAGGCGTCGAGGGCCCGCTCGAGGGTCAGGTGGCGCTCGAAGCTGGTGAAGATCACCGGGCCGTCTACGCCGCCGGTGGCCTGGTACCAGCGGGCGAACTCGGCGGCCGTGGCCGTCTTGCCGCTGCCCGCGTAGGCCTGCAGCAGCACGATATGCTCCGTGTCGAACGAGCGGTCGAGGGCGAGCAGGGTCTCGTCGCGCCCGAAGAAGCCCACCTCGGGTGGGTCGGGCAGGCCGAGGGCCTGGGCCTCCAGGGCCGTCCGCGCGCCCTGCAGGTCGGCGGCGATGCGCCCGAGCTGCGCGTCGAGCCCGTCGTCGCGCGCGGTGAACAGGGTGATCGGCGCGGCCTCGTAGACCACAGGCACCAGCCAGTCCTGCAGCGGCAGGGGCTCGGAGGCGACGGCCCTGTAGGGGTCGTCGGCCAGGTGCTTGCGCGCGAGGGTGGCCGCGGCGCCCAAGCTGCGCCCCGCCGCCAAGTGGGCGTACAGCTCGGCCACGTACTGCGCCGCAGTGACCACGTAGACGTTATAGCGCATGGCGACGACGCCCGCGACCCCGGCGTCCATCACCTCCTGCGCTAGCGAGCCGAAGGCGCGCACCTGCTCGTGGGGGTTCTCCAGGGCGCCCTCCCCCGCGGGAGGCGCGCCCGCCGCGAGCTGCCCGTCGCCCTGGCCCTCCTCGACGTAGGCCGAGCGGCAGGCGTTGAGCACCAGGACCGGCACGCTCGACTCGAAGAGCAGCCGCCCCAGCCGTGGCCCACTCACCAGCTCGAGGTTGCCCTCGGCGGCGGGCTGCTCAAAGAGCAGGTAGCCGTGCTGGCCCGGCCGCGTGTCGTGGTAGAGGTGCGGGCTCACGCCCGCGGACTCGGCCCTGGCCTCCTGGTAGCTGCCGTGGCCGTCGAAGTGCACGACGTGGTAGGGCTCGCCCCGGTCCTTCGCCGCGCGCAGCACGCGCCCCAGCTCGGCGAAGGTGGGCGGGCGCAGCACCTCCAGCTCCATGCCGGCCCGGGCCTGCTCGCCGAGGGTTTTGACCAGCCTGCTGGCGACCGAGCGGAAGGGCACGTCTTCCCCGGCGGCGGGCCGGCTGATCACCAGCAGCACGCGCACGGGGCCCTCCTCGGCCGCTGGCAGCTGCGGCCGCCGCGCCGCGTCGCGTTTGCTGCGCACGAAGCTGTGGGCGGTGAGGGCCAGGGGGTCGCCGGTCTTGGGGTCCCGCACAAGCTCCCAGGGGATGCTCGCAGCCTCGCGCACGTCGGTGACCACCTCGACTCGTAGCCGCGGCAGGTCGCGGTAGATCTGGGCCCAGATGTCGCGGGCGTCGTCGCTCGGCTGGAAGAGGGCGCGGAAGAGCTGCGCGCCGATGGCCTCGAGGCGCCGCTCGACCTCGGCGGCCAGGGTGGGCGCTGGGTCGAAGGGGTACTGGAGGTAGCGCTCGAGGTACCAGCGCAGGTCGGCCTGCTCGACATCGTTCAGGGCGAATGTCAGTTCGCCCCGCGCGGTGCTGCTCGTGCCGTCGCGGAGCAGTAGCTCGACCTCGATCCTGTAGCGGTCGTCGGCAAGGCGGCTCTGGGTCAGGCGGAGGGTCTGCATAGGCGCCCCGGCGCTCGTCGCGTTTTCTACAGTATAGGTGGATCAACGCGGGAGTGCCAGGGTCTGTGCGCCTGTGTGAGCTGAAAGATCTGAGCTATGCACAGCCCTCGGCCGCGCTCGTGGCGGCCTCACACCTCACAGAGCGAGCGGAGCGGGCGGATCACACCTCACAGCGAGCGGTGCGAGCGCTCAGGGCAGCGGGTTCCAGCGCAGCGAGAGGCCGATCGCCAGGATGGCCAGCAGGGCGCCGGCGGCCGCGAAGAGGGCCCCGACCTCCGTCTCCTCGGCCCTGGTGCGGAACGAGATCGGCAGGTCGGCGAAGACACCCTGGAGCTCCCTGGCGCTCGATGCGGCGTAGTACTCGCCGCCGGTCAGGTCGGCGATGGCGATCAGGGTCTCCTCGTCAATGCCGCGCCGGAAGCCGCCCCCGCCGCCGAACTGGGGCGGGCCGCCGAACGACGGCTCGCCGAAGGCGGGCTGGCCCGTGCACGACAGGCCCGAGCCGTTCGGCGTGCCGAAGCCGATCGTGTAGATGCGCACGCCCCGCTCGGCCGCCAGGCGCGCCATCTCGACGGCGGGCGGCCCCGTCGTGCTCACCCCGTCGGTCAGCAGGACGATGATCTCGGGCACGTAGGCGTCGGCCGGCGCGCCGGGCCGCTCGACCTGGGCCGCCTCGCCGCGCACGGGGGCCACGTCGGGGTTGGTGTCGGCAATGGCGTCGAGGGCCGTCAGGATGCCGCTGCCGATCGCCGTGGCGCGGGCCGTGGTCAGGCCCCGGACGGCCGCCTCCAGGGTCCGCCGGTCCGCCGTGGGCTCCTGGATCAGCTGCGCGAACCCCGCGAAGGCGACGATGCCGAAGCGCGTGTCGGGCGGCTGGCGCTCGATGAACTCGAGGGCCGCGGCCTGGGCCGCGATCAGCCTGTTGGGCGGGATGTCGGTCGAGCACATGCTGCGCGACACGTCGAGCGCCAGCACGATCGAGGTCTCGTTGGTCGGCACCTGCACCACCGCCACCGGCCGCGCCACCGCCAGGGCCAGGCCGACCAGGGCCAGCAGGAACAGGGCGAAGGGCAGGTGGCGCCGCCACTGCACGCCCGGCGCCAGGGCCTCGCGCACCAGGCTCAGGCTCGAGTAGCGTACCGCGTAGCGCCGCCGGCGTCGCAGCAGCCATACGTAGAGCCCGACCAGCGCGGGCGCGAGCCCGAGCAGCAGCAGCGCCCACGGCCACAGCACAGTCATCGGCGGTCTCCGGGTGGATTCACTAGGGTAGTCGCGCCCCCGCGACCTTCATCCTTCATCCTTCATCCTTCCCCTACGCCAGCCTGCCGAACCACAGCAGCGAGCACAGCCCGCCCGCCAGCAGGAGGAGCAGGCTCGCGCCCACGAACAGCGCCGTGACCTCGGTCGGCTCGCTGCGCACCACCAGCTGGGGGGCCAGCCCGTCGTAGATCGCCGGCAGGGCGTCCGCGCCCTCCGGCCCGATGTAAACCCCGTCACTCAACGTGGCGATCTGCTGGAGCGTCGCCTCGTCGAGCCGCGAGTGGACGCTGAACCCGTCCAGCTGGAGCGTGGCGCCCGCCGTGGTGCCCACGGGCACGGTGTGAACGCGCACGCCGAGGGCCGCCGCCGCCTGAGCCGCCGCCAGGGGGTCGGGCTCGACGTTGTTCTCGCCGTCGCTGAGCAGCACGATCGCGGCCGCGGGGAACTGCCGGTCGGGCCATGCCGTCGCCTCGGCCTGCGGCCCGCCGGGGGCCAGCCCGTCGTCGGCGGCGTCGGCCACGATCGCCCGCAGGGCCACCAGGATGCCCTCGCCGAGCGAGGTGCCCTGCTGGGGGCTGAGGCGCTCGATCGCCGTCAGGATCGCCGCCCGGTCGCCCGTGGGCGGCTGCACGGCGAAGCCGCCGCTGCTGAAGGCCACCACCCCGACCCGCAGCGACGGCGCGCGGCGGGCCACGAACACCGCGGCGGCCTCCTGCGCCGCCGCCAGCCGCGAGGGCGCGACGTCGTCGGCCGCCATGCTGCCCGACACGTCGAACACCAGCATCACCGTACCCTCCAGCCGCGGCAGGGCGAGTGTCGCCTGGGGCCGCGCCAGGGCCACGCAGAGCAGGGCCAGGGCCGCCAGGAAGAGGGCCGGCGGGACGCGCCGCCGCGCGTCGGGCCGCCCCGCCCCCGGCCCGCCCCGCAAAAGCCCCAGGCTGCCGTAGCGCGCGGCCAGCCGTCGCCGCCGCCCCAGCGCCCACAGGTACAGGGCGACCAGGGGCGGGAGCAGCAGCAGCGTCGCGAGCATCGCGGGCCAGATCAGGGTCATGGGGCTGTCCTGTCTCGGGGGCTAGTGGCGCCGCTGCTGGCGCAGGGTCGCGAAGCGAACGATCGCCCGCACCATGTCCTCCTCGGTCGAGAGGTCCATCGCCTCGACCCCGGCCACGTTGAACGCCTCGCGCTGGGCGGCCTCGCGGCGCCGCGCCGCCTCGCGGAAGCGCTCGCGGAAGCGCCGGTCGCTCGTGTCCACGTAGAGCTGCTCGCCCGTCTCGGCGTCCTCCATGATCACCGGGCCGATGTCGGGCAGCTCGCGCTCCCGCGGGTCCCACAGGCGCACGGCCAGCACCTCGTGGTGCTGGTTGAGCAGCTTGAGCGGCCGCTCCCACCCGGGCAAGCTGATGAAGTCGGAGACCACGAAGACCAGCGAGCGCCGCCTGATCGTGCGCGTCGCCGCCTGGAGCAGCTCGGCCAGGTCGGTCGGCGGCGCCCGCTCTGGCGCGGGCCGGCGCACGAGCAGGTCAATCAGGCGCAGCACTTGGGTGCGCCCGCCGCGGGCCGGCACCACGCGCTCGACCCCGGCGCCGTAGCAGATCGCGCCGACGCTGTTGCCGTGCCGGGTGAGCAGCCGGGCGAAGGTGGCGGTCACGTCAACCAGCACCCCGCCCTTCTGCGAGGCGAGGGGGCCGAAGTCCATCGAGGGGCTCAGGTCGAGCAGGAACCAGGCCGTGATCTCGCGGTCCTCGGCATACTGGCGCACGTAAGGCGTCTGGAGGCGCGCGGTGACGTTCCAGTCAATGTAGCGGATATCGTCGCCGGGCTGGTACTCGCGCAGGTCGGCGAAGTCCACCCCGACGCCGCGGAACAGCGTGCGGTAGTCGCCCTGGAGCAGCCCGTCCAGGCGCCTGATCACCTGCCAGTCGAGGCGCTGGAGGATGCGCTCAGGCGCGGGCGCGGCGCGCGGCGTACTCATGGAGCGGCACCTCCGGCATGGGGACGCGCTCGAGGATCTTGCCCAGGAGCTCGTCGGCGCTGACATTGTCCGAGAGGGCCTCGTAGGAGAGCACGAGCCTGTGGCGCATCACGTCCAGGGCCAGGTCGCGCACGTCCTGCGGCAGGGCGTAGGCCCGCCCGCGCACGAAGGCCAGGGCCCGCGCCGCGAGGATCAGGTTGATCGAGGCCCGCGGGCTCGCCCCGAAGCTGATGTAGTGCTGCAGCTCGCCCAGGCCCACCTCCTTCAGCTGGCGCGTCGCGCCCACCATGCGCACGGCGTACTCGATCAGGGCCGGGTCAACGTAGACCGCGTCGGCCTCGGCCTGGAGCGCCAGGAGCTCGTCGGTGGTGAGCACCTTCTGGATGGCGGGCAGCCTGGCGGTCATGCGCTCGACGATCACGAACTCCTCGGTGCTGCTGGGGTAGCCGACCAGCACCTTGAGCATGAAGCGGTCCACCTGGGCCTCGGGCAGCGGGTAGGTGCCC
>DAOLDO010000152.1:0-6267 GCA_035327325.1 Chloroflexaceae bacterium
GAAGCGGAGGTCTTGCGGGCCATCGATCAGCGCCCCGCCGTCGCCGCCTCGGACACCCCCATCGCCGGCCTGATTGACCACACCCTGCTGAAGCCCGACGCCACCCCCGAGCAGGTCGCCGCCCTGTGCGACGAGGCCGCCCGCTACCGCTTCGCCAGCGTCTGCGTCAACCCCACGTTTGTGCCCCAGTGCGCCCGGCGCCTTGCCGGCACGCCCGTGGCCGTCTGCACGGTGATCGGCTTCCCCCTGGGGGCCACGACCACCAAGGCCAAGGTCTTCGAGGCGACCCAGGCCGCCGCCAACGGCGCGACCGAGCTCGACATGGTGATCGCGATCGGCCGCCTGAAGGCCGGCGAGCTGCGCGAGGTGGCCGAGGACATCGCCGCCGTAGTCGAGGCCGGCCACGCCGCGGGCGCCCTGGTCAAGGTGATTGTCGAGACCGCCCTGCTCAGCGACGAGGAGAAGGTCGCCGCCTGCCTGCTCGCGGCGCGCGCCGGGGCCGACTTCGTTAAGACGAGCACGGGCTTCGCGGGCGGCGGGGCGACGGCCGCCGACATCGCCCTGATGCGGCGCGCCGTGGGCCCCGAGCTGGGCGTCAAGGCTTCGGGCGGCGTGCGCAGCCTGGCCGACGCCCAGGCCATGGTCGCCGCGGGGGCCGACCGCATCGGCGCGAGCGCGGGGGTCGCGATTGTCCGCGAGGCGGAGGGAGAAGCGCCCCCGGCCCGTGCCGAGGGGTACTGAGCCAGTTGGCTGGAGGCCAGTCTTGAGCATCCTGATCGACAAAGACACCCGGCTCCTCGTGCAGGGCATCACCGGCAAGGAGGGCGAGTTCCACACCCGCGCGATGATCGCCTACGGCACCAACGTAGTGGCGGGCGTCGTGCCGGGCCGCGGCGGCCAGAAGGCGATTGACGGGCAGGTGCCGGTCTTCAACACGGTCGCCGAGGCCGTGAAGGCCACGGGCGCCAACTGCTCGGTGATCTACGTGCCCGCCCCCTTCGCCCCCGACGCCATGCGCGAGGCCGCCGCCGCCGGCATCCCGCTGATCGTCTGCATCACCGAGGGCGTGCCGGCCCTCGACATGGTCGCCACCTACGACTTCGTGCGCCAGTCCGGCGCGCGCCTGGTCGGCCCCAACTGCCCCGGTCTGCTCACCCCCGGCGCGGCCAAGGTCGGCATTATCCCAGGCAACATCGCCGCCCCCGGCCCCGTCGGCGTGGTCAGCAAGTCGGGCACCCTGACCTACGAGGCCGTGGACGCCCTGACCAGGCTCGGCCTCGGCCAGAGCAGCATCGTCGGCATCGGCGGCGACCCGATCATCGGCACCAGCTTCATTGACGTGCTCGAGCTGTTCCAGGCCGACCCGCAGACCGAGGCGATCGTGCTGATCGGCGAGATCGGCGGCGACGCCGAGATCCAGGCCGCCCGCTACATCGAGCAGCACGTCACCAAGCCCGTGGTCAGCTTCATCGCCGGCCAGACGGCCCCCGAGGGCAAGCGCATGGGCCACGCCGGCGCGATCATCAGCGGCGGCGAAGGCACCGCCCAGGAGAAGATCAAGGCCCTCGAGGCCGTCGGCGCCCGCGTCGCTCGCCTGCCCACCGACATCGCCCAGCTCGTCAAGGACGCCCTGGGGTGAGGCTTGGTCGCTGCGCTCTCGCGCCGGGGTGAGGCTCGCCGCGCTCGCTGGGGGTGAGGCTTGGTCGCTGCGCTCTCGCGCCGGGGTGAGGCTCGCTGCGCTCGCTGGGGGTGACGCTCACTGCGTTCGCTGGGGTGAGGCTTGGTCGCTGCGCTCTCGCGCCGGGGTGATCCTGGCAAGGCTCCCTGGCGCTCGCCGATCCGCAATCACCCGCGCGAGCCGGAGCCGAGCGTCACCCAAGGGGGATGCGCAGCTCCACCGTGGTGCCCTGGCCGGGCTCGCTACGGATGCGCAGGTCGGCGCCGATCAGTTGGGCCCGCTCCTTCATGTTGAGCAGGCCGAGGCTGCCGCGGCTGTTGTAGCTGCCCTCGACGGCGGCCAGGTTGAAGCCCCTGCCGCGGTCGCGCACGCTGGCGACGAAGGCGTCCTCCTCGGTGTAGAGGTAGAGCGTGATCACGTCGCTGCGGGCGTGCTTGCGCGCGTTGGTCACCGCCTCCTGGATGATGATGAAGGCGGCGGCCTCCTTCTCGGCGGGCAGGCGCGGCATGTTGGCGGGGGCCTCCAGGCGCAGGCGCGTGTCGGCGCCCGAGGGGTCGCGCCAGCGCTCGGCGTACTGCTGCAAGGTCGTCAGCAGGCCCTGGGTCTCCAGGCCGAGGGGGCGCAGCTCGAAGAGCAGGGTGCGGATATCGTGGGTGGTCTTGTTGACCAGTTCGGCCAGGGTCTCGAGCTCGTCGGGGACGCGCTCGGGCATGGCCTTGTAGAGCTTCTTGATAAACTCGATGTTCATCGCGATCGCGGCCACGGCCTGGGTCGGCCCGTCGTGGAGGTCGCGGGCGATGGCGTGGCGCACGTCGGCCTCCTTGCTCAGCAGGCGCTCGTGCTCCTGCTTGAGGCTCTGGTAGAGGCGCGCGTTCTCGATCGCGATCGCCGCCTGGGCGGCCAGGGTGGTGAGCAGCTGCATGTCCTGCTCGGTGAAGGGGCGCCCGTCCAGCGTGTTGAGGATCTGCATCGCGCCGATGGTGCGGTCCTTCACCTTCATCGGCACGCAGAGGATCGAGCGGGTGACGAAGTCGGCCTCGCGGCCGATCGCGTCATACCAGCGGCTGTCCTGCTCGACGTCGTTGACGATCTGGCCGACGCCGTGGGTGACCACCCAGCCGGCGATGCCGCGGTCGGCGGGCATGCGGAACTGGCGCTGCTCGCCCGCGATGTCGAGCACCAGCTCGTTCTTGGCCTCGTCCATGATGAAGATCGAGCAGCGCTCGGCGCCGACCACCCTGGGGGCTCGCAGCTTGATGTCGTTGAGCAGGCTGGACAGGTCGAGGTTGACGGCCAGCGACTGGCCGATCTCGTAGAGCAGGTTGAGCTCGCGCAGGTCGCGCTCGGCGCGGCGCAGCATGGCGATCTTGTCGGCCTCGCCGCCGATCGCCCGCACCAGCAGCACCAGCAGATCCTCGTCGAGGGGGTTCGCGCCGTCGGCGCGGCCCTCGCCGGCCTGGCCGTCCACCACCAGGTGCAGCAGGCCGACCCCCTGGCCGCCGCTCTGCAGGGGCAGCTCGATCAGGTCGTGGCCGTCGTCGAGCGAGTAGCTGCCCACGATCGGCTCGCCGCCGTCGGCGCGCCGGCTGAAGCCCTGGCGGGCCTGCTCGATCAGCGTGCGGGCCTCCTCGTCCAGGGGGCCGTGGGCCAGGCGCACCGTCTCGCCGTAGGGCGTCATGTAGAGCAGGGCCCCCGCCCGGGCCGGCCAGAACGAGACGAGGCGCTCGAGCGAGGCGGCGAGGAGCTCGGAGACGCCGTGGTGGCCCCCGGCGATGAGCAGCTGGCTCAGGGTCTCGAGATGGCGCTGGTTGATGGCGATGGGCGACATAAGGCACCTCGTCCGTGCGGGGGTCCACAGTCTCGGTACTGTACCCGATCGGAACGGGGCGTGTCAATTCCCGGGGCCGCGACTACGCATCTGGCCAGTCGATCTCGACCAGGACGCTGTCGCCCTCGACGATGACCGGGTAGGTGGGGATGCGCAGCCCGACAGGGGGCACGATGCTCTTGCCGCTGCGCACGCTGTAGGTCCAGCCGTGCCAGGGGCAGGCCACCGTGTCGCCGATCAGGGCGCCCGACGAGAGGGGGCCGCCCTCGTGGCGGCAGGTGTCGCCGAAGGCGTAGATCGTGCCCCCGACGTTGGCCAGGGCGATCGGCAGCCCCTCCACCTCCACGTAGGCCATGCGCCCCGGCGCCAGCTCCCCCACCCCCAGCACCCGCACGCGCTCCTTCGCCACCGCGCACCTCAGCTCCAACGGGCGGACGGGCGCCCAACCGTGGGCGCCCACGCTGGGGCGCCCCAACACCATTATCGTACCGCGGTTAGCAAGTACACCTCCACCGCCTCGGCCTTGCCCTTGACCTGGAGCCTGCCGAGGGGCGCGGCCTCGACATGGTCGCGCACCTGGGCGTAGGTGCTCGCGCCGATCAGCACGTGGCCGCCCTCGGCGCGGGATTGGAGGCGCGAGGCCAGGTTCACGCTGTCGCCGATCGCGGTGAAGTTGCGCACGGCCTCGCTGCCGATGTTGCCCACCAGGGCCGCGCCGGTGTTCACGCCGATGCCGAAGCGCGGCATGTCCGGGGCCTCGGCGGCGATGGGCGCGATGGCCCGCTGCATGGCCAGGGCGGCGCGGCAGGCCCGCAGGGCGTGGTCCGGCTGCTGGGCCGGCGCGTTGAACAGGGCCATCAGCGCGTCGCCCATGAACTTGTCGATCGTCCCGCCCTCGGCCAGCACCGCCTGCGAGGCCGCGCCGTAGTAGCGGTTCAGCAGCGCCACCAGCTCGGGCGGGCCCAAACGCTCGGCCAGGCTGGTGAAGCCGCGCAGGTCGGCGAACATGACGCTGATCTCGCGGGTGGCCCCGCCGAGGGCGGCCTGAGCCGGGTCGGCGAGCAGGGCCGTGGCCACGCTGGCCGGCAGGTACTGGCGGAAGAGCTGGTCAATCTGGCGGTAGAGCCGGGCGTTCTCGAGGCTCATCGAGAGCTGGGCGGCCAGGGAGCGCAGCATCCAGCGGTCGCGCTCGGCGAAGCCGCCGTGGGCCCGCCGCACCTCCAGCACCCCGGCGGGCCGGCCCTTCACCGTCAGGGGCATGGCCAGGGTCGCCCCCGCCTCGGTGGGCCCGCGCTCGCGCAGGGCGGCACCGAGCAGGGCGGCGCGGGCCGCGGGGTCGGCGGGCGGCAGGGCCGGGCCGGCGCGCAGCTCGGGCGCCAGGTCGAGCCGGCCCTCCTGGAGCAGGCCGATCTGCAGGGCGTCGTCGCGGAAGGCGGCGCTGGTCAGGCCGAGGGCCCCGCGCAACAGCCGGCCCTCCTCCTGGATGACGCTGCTCTCCTGACCGATGGCCACCAGGGCGCGGAGGCGCTCGATCTGCTCGCGCTCGTGGGCCAGGGCCTCGGCGGCCCGCTCGAGCACCGCGGCCTGCCCCTCGCTCAGCCCGAAGCGCTCGGCCACGGCGCGGCTGACCGGGGGCCCCGCCGCGGCCCCGGCCTCGCGCCGCTGGATGGCCTCGACCAGGCTCTCCAGGGCCCCGCTGTACTCCTGTCTGACGCGCCGCACCGTCTCGTCGAGCAGCAGGCTGTCGAAGACGGGGCGGGCGCTGCCCTCGCTGCTGTACTGCCTGTAGACCGCGAAGGCGAGCAGGCCGAAGGCCAGCAGCACCATAAGGTGCCACTGCCACCAGCTCAGGTGCCAGGTGCGCGCGAAGCCGACGTTGAGCGCCACCACGGCCAGGGCCACGCAGGCGCCGGCCAGGGCCAGGGGGATGAGCCCGGCCGTGCGCCGGAAGGCCGCCAGGTAGCGCGCGGCCGCGAAGCCGTAGAGCAGGGTCGCCGCCGCCAGGCCCAGGGTGCCCGGCCACTGCACCAGGGGCGCCGGGGTCTGGCCGACCAGGCAGAAGAAGAGCGGGGTGTCCACCACCTCGGGCGCGGGGGCCAGGCTGAAGGGCGGCAGCTTCAGCAGGGCGACCAGGCCGAAGAGCAGCCAGAAGGCGGCCACGGTCGCGCCGAGCACGCCCTGCCAGGCCACGATGGCGCGGGCCCGGGCGGGGCTCAGTTCCAGGGCGCTCACGGCCACCAGGCCCGAGGCGATCACCAGGCCGACGGGGGCGGCCGTGACGAAGCCTACGTTGCGCCCCGGCTGCAGGACGTTCGGCGTCGCCAGGGCGTGCAGCAGGATCGCCGCGGCGGCGTTCAGCATGGCCAGGGCCAGGAGCAGCACGCGCGCGTCGGAGCGGCGCCGGCCCGCCTCGCCCATGAGCACGCCCACGACCAGGGACAGGGCCCCGGCCGCGCCGATCGTCCAGAAGTGGAACGGGTTGCCGGCCGGGTTGGCCGGGTCCGTGGGGAGCCGCAGGTCGAAGCTGGGGCTGGCCACCCAGAAGACCAGGGCCAGCAGGGCCGCCGCGGGCGCGGCGAGCCATGGCCAGACGGGCCGGGCGGTGTGGCTGGTCGGGGCTGCTGTCGGCTGCACGGCGTCTCTCCTCGTGTCGCCAATATCTGTGACAACAAACGCGAATAGACGCCCGGCCTCGGGTACGCCAGAGGGCCGATGCTCGCCCCGCGTCGCCCCTCAAGCGTAAGGGCGGCCCAGCGTGGCC
>DAOLDO010000152.1:6367-10109 GCA_035327325.1 Chloroflexaceae bacterium
GTCCCTCAAGCGTAAGGGCGGCCCAGCGTGGCCGCCCCAGCGTGGCCGCCCCAGGTAGTAGCGCCCGGCCAGGCTCCTACCGCACGCTGAGCGGGATGCCGAGCTCGTCGAGGGCCTCGGGCGCGAAAACCTGGCCGGAGATCAGGGCCGTCCACACGCCGTCCTGGCGCAGGTAGACCGTGATGTCGCTCTGGGCGGCGTCGCGCACCGTCACGCGGGCGTGCCCGTCGGCGATGCTGTTGATGAGCACGTGGCCGTCGGCCGTGCCGCCGGGGCCGCCATTGAAGTGGCCGAACGTGGCCATCATGATGCCGAACATCGGCTGCGGCACCTCGAGGCTCACCGGGATGCCGTTGTTCACCAGCACGTCTGTGGTGGTCGGCCCGGTCACCAGCAGCTGGCGCCAGACCCCGTTCTCGCGCTTGAGGTAGAAGAAGGTGTCCATCTGCTCGCCCTGGGGCCTGGCGATGCCGAGGGCGTAGTCGCCGGCCGTGGCGACGGCCGCGGCCAGGATGGGCTGGCCGGGGCGCAGGGCGCCCATGTGCTCGCAGATCATGCGCCCGATCGCCTCCGCGTCGAGCGAGCCGGGCTCCGCGGCGGGCGTCCGGTCCACCGGCCTGGTGATCGGCTCGGCGCGCTGGAAGGCGCTCGTCGCCACCCTCCACTCGCCGTCCTCGACCACCAGTTCGATCAGGAAGTGCTCGCGCTCGTTTGCGAACGGCAGGGCCACGGGGACACGGGCGAACTGCCCGTGGAGTTGCGGCTCGCCGACCTGGGGCGCGCCCTGCATCTGCAGCGGGTCGAAGCCCATGAGCGAGGCGAAGCCCGTGCCGCCGGTGTACCTGTCGCGCATGGCCCTGGCCATGTAGCGCTGGATGGGGGCGGTGCCGTAGGCGACGATCATGGTCTCGACGTTGTCGCGGGCCTGGCGCAGCGGCGGCAGCTGCGGCGCGGGCTGCTGCGTGGGCGGCTGGGCGGGCGGCACGAAGCCGAAGGGCGCGCTGGCCTGGGCCTCGAAGCGCTCGTTCATCGTCACGAGGTGGACCTTGCCGGCGGGCACGGGGCTGCCGTCGGGCAGGTTGTCCGGGATGGTCACCCGTAGCGCCCAGCGGCCCTGGGCGTCGGCCTGGGCGCTGGCCATGGCCGTGCCGACGGGGCCGGGCACGCCGAGGTAGACGCCGACCCAGCCGCCGGGCTGGAAGCCCCAGCCGCGCACGGTGACGGCGGTGCCGGGGCCGCCGCCCTGCGGGTCGAAGGCGAAGGTGGGCCTGGCCGCGGGCTGCGGGGCCGTCGGCTGCTGGCCGGGGGCGGGCTGCAGCGTGGGCTGCGCGGGCTGGGCCGTGGGCTGCGCGGGCTGGGCCGTGGGCTGGGCCGTGGGCTGGGCGGGCGGGAGCGTCGGCTGGGCGGGCTGCACGGTCGGCAGGGCCACGCCGACGCCCTGGCCGCAGGCCGTGAGCAGAGCGCCGAGGAGGGCGAGGGCGAGGAGCTGTTTCCAGGGTATGGGGCGCATGCCTGGTCTCTCATTCTATACTTTAGGGGCCGGGCGGGGTGGAACAGCCCGCCCGCGTCGGTCGTCGTAGCATACGGCGGCCCGCTCCGGGGCGCATCGCTCCTTCGAGCAATCCGCCGCCGTACGCTCTCTACAACGTGGCCGGGCGCGGGCCGGTTCCCGCGAGCGGCTCGGACCTTCGACCGATCTGTGAAAGGACCCCCGATGGAAGCTGTCGGCATCAACTGGGCCCTGGCCCTCCTCCAGCTCGTCAACCTGGGGCTGCTCATCGCCTGGGTCGTCCTCGCCGTCATCGCCCTGCGCCGCCTGGGCGGGGCCGGCCTCGGCCAGGGCCCGACCCTGGGGTGGGCGGCCCTGATTCTGCTGGTGCCCGTCCTGGGCGCGGCGGCCTTCCTGATCGTCCGCCCCGGCGCCCGGGCCTGAGGGGCGCAACATTCGCCCGGGGCGCGGCGTCGTAGGGGCAGAGAGCGCGGGCACGGCAGGGCAGATGGCCCGAGCGGCCGCGCCGGCTCCAAGCTTTAAGGAGGATACTGTGGAGACCAAGCGCATCACCCGCAGCCGCAGCAACCGCATGATCGCGGGCGTCGCCGGCGGCCTGGCGAGCTACTTCGGGATTGACCCCATGTTCGTGCGGATCGGCTTTGTCGTCCTGGCCCTGATCAACGGCTTCGGCGCCCTGCTCTACTTCGTCCTCTGGCTGATCGTCCCCAACGAGGGCAGCCTCGCCGAGGGCCGCTCGAACGTCCAGGACGCCGTCGCCGAGATGCAGGTCATGGTCGAGGAGCTCGTGGCCCGCGTCCGCGCGGCCTTCTCCCGCTGACGCGTCCCAGACCTCACCCCCCTCGCCGTGCGGCGCCCCCTCTCCACATTGGAGAGGGGGCTGGGGGGTGAGGTCTCCGTTTGACCATTTCGCAACCTTCCGCTATCCTCGTGGCGTTATGCGATCGCCACGCCGCGCCCTCCTCGCCCTCCTGCTCACCGTCGCCGTAGCCGCCTGCGCCGCGCCCCCCGCGCCCGCGCCCGCGCCGACGGCCGACTCTGTCCAGCCCACGGCGCCGCCCGAGGCCGCCCGCCCTACCCCGCCGCCCACGGCGCCGCCCGCCGCGCCGCCCGCCCCCAGTGCCACGCCCCTCGCCGAGCCCACCGCCGAGCCCGGGCCCGCCCTGGCCGACCCCCTGTTCTACCCGGGCCGCCTCAGCTACGCCCATAACTTCAACGGGCCCGAGATCCAGGCCTTCCTCGAGGCCCGCGGCAGCCCCCTGGGCGAGGTGCGCTTCCAGGTCGGCTCGCGCTCCCACTCCTTCACCGACGTGCTGGTCAGCCTCAGCAGCCTCTACAGCCTCAACCCCGAGCTGCTCCTGGCCCTGCTCGACCTCCAGAGCGGGCTGGTCAGCGGCGGCGGCGCGTCGTCCGAGCAGCTTGCCTGGGCCATGGGCTACAGGGGCGACGGCGGCGGGCGTCGCGGCCTCAACAGCCAGCTGCGCTGGGCCGCCCGCGAGCTGCGCTACGCAATGCGCGACTACGCCCTCAGGGGCGACGGCCCGCCCCCGCCCCTCAGCTTCGCCGACGGCACCCGCCAGGAGGTCGCCCCCGACCTGCCCTTCAGCCGCTACGTGCTGGCCCGCGTCCTGGCCCCCACGGTCTCGCCCGGCGGCCTCGGCCCGCGCCTCGACGGGCTGGTCAACGCCTACGCGCGCCTCTTCGGCGACCCGCGCCTGGCGCCCGCCGACTGGCCCGCCCCCGCCGAGCCCTTCCTCACGCGGCCCATGGAGCGAACCTTCCCGATCACCTCGTTCTTCGACCACGACGCGCCCTTCCTGACGAAGAATGGCTCCCTCACCACCTTCTGGGGCCGGGTCGAGACCGACATCAGCTTCGCCTACGACGGCCACACCGGCTGGGACTACGCCATGGGCCCGCCCGACCAGATCCTCGCCGCCGCCGACGGCGTGGTCACCTTCGCCGGCAACTCCGACGACGGCTGCGCCACCCCCGCTCGCGCCGTGGTAATTGACCACGGCAACGGTTACCGCACCCTCTACTGGCACCTGGCGAGCATCGCCGTCGAGGCCACCCAGCGCGTCGCGGCCGGCGATGTGCTCGGCGTGGCCGGCGAGAGCGGCTGCGCCATCGGCTCGCACCTGCACCTCCAGGTCCAGTACCTCGGGCGCGACGTGTACCCCTACGGCTGGTGCGGCGCCGGCGCCGACCCCTGGGCGGCCAGCCCCGCCG
>DAOLDO010000153.1:0-10085 GCA_035327325.1 Chloroflexaceae bacterium
GGGTGGGGCACCCGCCTCCAGGGCTCGGTGGACGTGGGAGTGAACCGCCGTCTCAGCCCGCATGGCCGCCGCCATGCCCAGCTTGATCAGCTCACGGGTCTTGTGCTCGAGCGGGCCGGCCGACGCGGCCGCGGCGCCCAGCTGCTCGTAGGCCGCCATGATCTGGCTCTGGTCCTGGGCGAACTTCCGGTAGGTCTCGGGGAGCTGGCTCATATCCATCCTTGTTCTCTTCATTGAGCACCACCGCGCCAAGCATAGCACAGGCCAGGCCCGCCGACCGCCCGAGGGAGGCCACTGGGCCCGGCCTGGTGCTCCCGCTGCGCTACCCTGCCCGCTCGACGCGCACCCTGGTGTCGTAGAAGACCGCGCTGCCGCCGGCCAGGTCGGTGAGCGTCACGTCGCCCAGCACGGGGTCCACCCGCATCGCCGCGTTGGCGTGGATGCCCGTCGCGCGCCGCGGGTCGCCGGGGATGGTGACGCCGTCCACCGCGATGTCGCGCGAGCCGCTGGCGTAGTGGCCCCAGCCGAGCGGGAAAGAGACCACGCCCGGCCGCAGCCCCTCCACCACCTTGAGCGTGCCGACCATCGGCTTCGTCGTGCCGTCCTTCAGGTCCCACACTCCCTCGGGGTTGCTCGCCGACGAGATCCGCACCTGGTCGCCGGTCGTCAGGCCGAGCCGCTTTGCGTCGGCCGTGTTCATCAGCACCGGGTTCTCCGGCATCAGGGCCAGCAGCCAGTAGTTCGTGACGCCGCGGGCCTTGGCCATCACGATCTCTTTGTAGGTCAGCAGCGTGAACTCGTAGCCCTCGTCGGGGATGGCCGCCCCGTCGGCAGCCAGCGCGGGTGGGAGGTAGGTCGCGTAGCCCAGGAAGGGCTCGCCGGTCATCGTGTTGATGCTCCCCGCGGTCTTCTCCTGGTAGAGGTTGATCAGCTTGCCGTAGGGGTTGCCCGCCAGCTCGCCCTTCCAGCCGCTGGCGTAGGACGGGTAGCGCCCGCCGCGGTTGAGCACGTAGATCACCTGCCGCCACAGGGTCTCGTCGCCGCCGATGGCCGCCCGCCAGGTCGCCTCGTCGTAGACGCTCGCCGGCAGGAAGCGCCTGGCGCGGCGGAAGATCTCCAGCTCGGCGGCGTCGGCCGGCGGCACCCCGTCGCTGCCGTCCTCCTTCTCGCCGAAGGCCAGGTTGGCGACCATTTTGAGGTACAGCTGCTCGGGCCGCGTGTAGGGCAGGCCCTCGCCGAAGCCGCTGGGGCCAAAGCCCGGCAGCTCCAGCTGCTCGGCCACCGCCAGCAGCAGCGCCTCGAAGCTCAGGGGCTGCTCCTCGCCGAACACCTTCACGGTCGGCCAGCCCGGCAGGCTGATCGCCGGCTGGCGGACGTTCTCGACCTTCCAGGGCACGCTCGGGTGCGAGCCGTGGAACTCCCAGCGCTCCAGGTAGCTCAGGTCGGGGAAGACGTAGTCGGCGTAGCTGCTGGTCTCGCCCACCAGGATGTCGCTGGTGATCACGAGGGGCACCTTCTTCGGGTCGGCCAGGGTCTCGATCACCTTGTGGGCCGCCGGCAGGCTGTAGGAGATGGCCGACATGTAGAACATCGCCACCTTGATGCCGTAGGGGTAGGCGTCGCCCATCGAGGGCACGTCCTCCTGGTAGACGTCGGTCGCCAGGGGGAACCAGGGGCGCTTCGCCGGGTAGCCCTCGAAGATGGTCGACTTCTCGTAGGCGGTGTTGGTGCGGATCAGGTCGATGCCGAAGGGCACGTTGGCCCCGTTGGTCAGCTTCTCGGTGAGGAAGGGGCCCTTGGCCTTGGCACCGAGCCGGTCGTAGGTGGTGGCCTTGATCAGGCCGCCCTTGTGGTCGAAGTTGCCGATCAGGGCATTGAGGGTGTAGAAGGCGAAGTTGTTGTAGAAGCCGTTGGTGTGCTGCGAGGGCCCGCGGTGGATGTCGGCGACGGCCCTGGTGCCGTGACTGGTGAACTCCTCGGCGATGGCGATGATGTCGTCGACCTTCACGTCGGCGATCGCGGCCCACTCCTCGATGGTGTGGGCGCTGGCGGCCTCGTAGATCACCTGCAGGCCGCTCTTGACCGCAATGCCGTTCAGCTCAGTGTCCACGAGCAGGTCGCCCACCACGGGCTCGCCCTCGGGGTCGTTGGGGTCAATCAGGGTTGGCGCGCCCTCGACCAGGGCGATAAAGGGGTCGAAGCTGAAGCTGCGGCCGTCGGCGGTGCTGTAGCTGGTCACCTTCTTACCGTCGGCGTCGGTGCTCTCGACGGCCGTCACCAGACCGAGCTCGCTGGCGCGCAGGTGCTTGCCGGGCACGCCGTCCTTGACCTTGACCAGCCAGGCGCTGTTGGTCCAGCTCGGCTCCTTGATCGCGGCGGCGGCGGCCTTGTTGGCGGCGGCGAGGAACTTCTTGTTATAGCGCTCCTGCTCGATGATCCAGCGGATCATCGCCATGGCGAAGGCGGCGTCCTCGCCAGGCTTGATCGGCACCCACTTCCAGGCCTTGCTCGCCAGCTTGCTCAGGCGCGGGTCGAGCACGGCGAACTTGAGCCGGCCGCTGGCGGCGCCGCCGGCCACGCGCGGCGACTGGGGGGTGGGGCCGTAGTTGGCCTCGAAGTGGTTGGCGCCCACGAAGAGGATGAACTCGGCGCTGCCCAGGTCGGCCTGCCAGTAGAACTTCTGGCCGCCGCTGAACTTGCCCGTGGCCGGGTCGAACTGCTCGCTCATGGCCTTG
This sequence comes from Chloroflexaceae bacterium, assembly GCA_035327325.1. Classification (GTDB taxonomy): domain Bacteria; phylum Chloroflexota; class Chloroflexia; order Chloroflexales; family Chloroflexaceae; genus CAIWXH01. Next base: position 2,736 of record DAOLDO010000153.1, read on the forward strand.
CCGGTGAAGTAGAGCGAGCCCTGGCAGACGGTGGTGTGGCCGTTGGCGTTGATCGAGCCGAAGCCGCCCTTGACGAAGCGCTGCACCATGTCGCCGCGGCCGTTCTTCAGGCGGCCCCAGACGAAGGCGAACTGGTTGTTCTTCGGCCCCAGGTCGGGGTGGTCGGGGTCGATCAGCAGGTCGAGGTGGTCCTTGAAGGTCGCCTTGAACTCAGCCACCAGGGCGGCCTTCTTCTCAGGGTCCTTCTGGTCGAGGATCTTGGCGACGGCGGCCTGCATCTCCTTGGCAATCTTGGCGTCCTTCAGCGCGTAGAGGGCGCGCAGGCCCTCGACGGGGCCCTCACCGAACAGGTCGCCGCCCTCGACGATCTCGCTCACCGCCTGCTCAAAGGCCACGGTCTCCCACTGGCCGGCGCCGCGGGCGCTGCCCGGCTTGCGCTTGAGCACGCTGACGAGGCGGTAGGGGTCGTAGGCGGTCTGGATGCCCGACTGGCCCTTGGGGCAGAGGGCGCCCTCGATCGTGCCGATGTTCGCGACCGGGGTTGTGTAAGCCAGGGCGGGCTCCATGTTCCAGGGGCTGTAGGGGTTGCCGTCAAGCTTGACCGGCACGCCCTCGAGCAGCTTGACCTTGAGCCCGCAGCCGGTGTTGCACTGGAGGCAGACGGTCTGGATGCTGTTGTTCGGGTCGAGCAGGGGCAGGGCCGCGGCGGCCTGCTGCCCGGCGGCGGCCTGCATGGCCAGGGGGCCGAAGCCGAGGAAGGCGGCCGCGCCGCCCAGGGCGGCCGAAACTTTCAGGAAGTCGCGCCGGGAGAGCTCGCAGCCCTCGGGGAGGGTCTCGGCGGCGCAGTCGCTGGTCTGGTCACTCATCGTATCACCTCTGTCAGCTGGCGCGTGGCCAGGGATTGTCGTCTGTGCCGCCGATCAGTCCGCCATCACCGCCCGCGGGCGCGGGGCCGGCTCGTCGCCGGGGGCGACAAAGAGCCGCAGCCGGTCGGTGCCGAGCAGGAAGCCGACGGTGGCGGCGCCGACGATGCCGGCAGTGACCGCCCACTCCATCAGGCTCGGGCTGTAGGTGAAGCTCAGGTGCGGGCCGTGGAAGGCCTCGCCGAGGCCCTGGAGCTCGGGCAGGGTCAGGGCCGGGAAGATGATGTTGGCGCGGGCGACGCCCATGCCGAGCAGCACCAGCACGCCCATCAGCCCGGCGACCGCCCCGGCGCGCCCGGCGGGGACGGTGAGTACCACCAGCGGCACGAGCATGCCCAGGCCGAGCTGGAGCAGCCAGAAGGCCCAGCCGTAGGGGCCAAAGAGCACCAGGTTCACCGCCTCGGCGCCATGAGTGCCGCCCTGGTAGAGGGCCTGGGAGACGTCGGTCCAGAGGTAGTAGGCTTTGACCAGCAGCAGCACGGCCATCGCGATGCCCAGCGCGCGCAGCTGGCGGGGGCGGCGCTCGTCGCCCGCCGGGCCGAACCAGCCGATCGCGACCAGCATCAGGGCCACGCCCGAGGTCAGGCTGAAGATCGGGAACTGGGCCGGCAGGTTGCCGACGTGCCAGGCTGCCCGGTTCGCGTTCACCCCGAGCAGGGCGCCCACGCCGCCGCTGAGGAAGATCGCCAGGAACAGGCCGACGGCCATCAGCGCCTTCATCGCGACGGAGCGCGGCTGGCGGAAGCTGAGCCAGAGGGCCACGGCGACGATCACCAGGAAGATCGTGTAGCCCCAGACGAGCTGGGCCATCACCGAGCCGAAGTTGGGCTGGAGGTAGACCTTCCAGATCCGGGTCATGTGGCCGAGGTCGAGGCCGATGGCGGCCAACGCCGCCGGCATGCAGACGAGCGCGCCCCAGAGAGCGGCGCGGCCGGTGCCCTTGAACAGCGGCAACTCGAAGAGGTAGTCGAGGGTCGCCAGCATGAACGCGCCGGTGGCGACGCCGGCGAAGAACATGTACATCGCCACCCAGAGGCCCCAGGTGACGTAGGAGCCGTAGTTGGCGTTCTGGTGGCCGAAGGCGAAGCGGTCGTAGAGGCCCCAGAGGCCAATCAGGAGCGCGAGCCCGCCCGCGCCGTAGAGCAGTTTCTTCAGCATGGTCGTGCTCCCTTACTGCAGGTAGTAGACGCGCGGCTCGGTGCCGAGCTCTTCCTTGAGGCGCATCACGTTGGGCCTGGCGATCAGCTCGCTCACCATGCTGCCGGCGTCGTGCGAGTCGCCGAAGTAGGTGGCCCGACCGATGCAGGTGGTGACGCAGGCGGGCAGCTGGCCGTTGAGTATGCGGTGCTCGCAGAAGTTGCACTTGCGGGCGTTGCCGACCGGCGAGTCGTGGAGGCTGCGGCGCTCGCGGGCCTGGCCGTACTCGAAGGTGGTGGCGTGCTCGTAGCCGGCCGCCTGCTGGGCGCCGAAGGTGGCGCCCTGAGGGGCGGTGCCGGCGCTGTAGCTGTAGCCGAAGTCGAAGGTGCGGGCGCCGTAGGGGCAGGCGGCGATGCAGGCGCGGCAGCCGATGCACTGCTCGTAGTCCACCGCGACCACGCCGTGCTCGTTGGTGAAGGTGGCGCTGACCGGGCAGACCTCGGTGCAGGGCGGGTTCTCACACTGCATACAGGGGCGGGGCACGAAGCGGCGGGTGACGTTGGGGTAGCTGCCGATCTCTTCCTCGAGCACCGGGCGGTAGACCACGCCGGGGGGGAGCTTGTTCTCGGCGACGCAGGCGATGGTGCAGCCATTGCAGCCGACGCAGGTGCGCAGGTCGATCACCATCACCCAGTGGCGCTCGGCGACCGGCTTCTCCAGGGCGCGCAGCAGCTCCTCGCGCATGCGCTCGAGCACGTCGACCTGCTCGCCGGGGGCGCCGGCGGCCTTGGCCGCGGCGATGTGGGCCTCGTAGGAGATGAGGGCGTCTTCGGGCGCGGCGAGGGCCTCGAGGGCGGGGGCGGCCAGAGCGGCGGCGCCGCCCAGCAGCGCGCCGAGGAAGCCGCGGCGGCTGGCTGTCTGAAGGGGGATGACTGTCTGGTCCGGCATACACGACGCTCCTTTCACCACCCGCGGCGACGCGGGTACGGCCACAAAGGCCGCTACGGCTCTGGCTCTACTGTACGGCTGTGGGCCGAGCCAGGGCAGCGGGAAAAGTCGGTGAGTCTGAGCGTGGCGTGTGCGTGTTTTGCTTACACGGCGAGCCCTCGCTCCAGCGTTCGGAGCAGGGGCCTGAGGTGAGTCGACGACGCGGCTTAGCGCGCCGGGCTCGGCTCGGCGAGCAGGTTGTGGGCGAGGGCGAACTGTACGAGGGCGGCGCGCGAGCGCATACCCAGCTTCTCCATGCCGCGCAGCCGGTAGGTCTCGACGGTCTTGGGGCTGAGGCTGAGCTGCGCGCCGATCTCGCCGGCGGTGTAGCCGCGGGCGACGAGCACCAGCACCTCGCGCTCGCGCTCGCTCAGGGTCTCCCAGGGGTCGCTGTCGGCGGGGGCGGCGGGCAGCAGGTCGTCGAGTAGCGCCCTGGTCATCGCCGGGTGGACGTAGTTCTCGCCGCGCATGACGGCGCGCACCGCGGAGATCAGCTCGGCGTCGGCGGCCTTCTTGAGCACGTAGCCGGCGGCCCCGGCCCGGAACGCCTGCCGCAGGTAGCCCTCGTCGTCGTGCATGGTTAGCACCAGCACCTTCGCCGCCGGCGCCAGCTTGCGCAGCAGCGGCAGGGCCGTCATACCGTCGATCTGCGGCAGGGTCAGGTCGAGCAGGATGAGGTCGGGCTGCAGCTGCGCCGCCAGCCCCATCGCCTCCTGGGCGTCGCCGGCCTCGCCCACCACGCGCAGGCCGGGCTGGGCGTCAAGGAGCATGTGCAGCCCGGCGCGCAGCACCGCGTGGTCGTCCACCAGCAGGATCGTCGTGTCGCTCATCGCTCGCGCTCCCGAGCCTCGGCCGTGACCGGAAGCTCCACATAGAGGGACGTGCCGTGGCCAGGCGCCGACTCGATCGTCAGCGTGCCGCCCAGAAGCTCGGCCCGCTCACGGATGCCGTGGACGCCCAGGTGGCCGTCAGGGGGGATGGCCGCGGGGTCGAAGCCACAGCCATCGTCCTCAATGATCGCCCGCACCGCGCTGGGGCGTCGCTCGACACAGACGCTCGCGGTGCGCGCCCCGGCGTGGCGGATCACATTCGTCAGAGCCTCCTGCACGATTCGGTAGACGGCGGTCTCGACCTCGGGCGGCAGCCGGCGCCCGACCAGCCCAATCAGTGCCAGGTCGATCTCAAGCCCGGCCCGGGAGCGGCAATCCGCGACGTAGCGCGTGACCGCCTCGGCCAGCCCCAGGTCGTCGAGCACGCTCGGGCGGAGCTGGCGGGCAAGGGCGTGCAGCTCCTCCAGGGTGCGGCCGACCACGCCGCGCAGGTCCTCAACCTGGCGCTGCAGTTCGGGTGTTCCGTCGCGGTCGGCGAGGGCGCGCAGGCCGATCAGCAGTGAGGTCAGCGACTGGCTGGTGCTGTCGTGGAGCTCGCGGGCGATGCGCTTGCGCTCGTCCTCCTGGGCGGCGATCACCCCGCTGACGTACTGGGCCCGCAGCTGCTCGCGTCCGGCCCGCTCCTGCTCGGCGCCGGCGAGCGAGGCGCTCATGGCGTTGAAGGCGTCGGTCAGCGCCCCGACCTCATCGCCAGCCCAGCGCGTGGCGCGCTGGCTGAAGTCGCCGCGGGCGACGACCTGGGCGAGCTCAACCAGGCGCAGGATCGGCCGGGTCAGCACCCAGGTGAGCAGGGCGGCGGCGGTGATACCGATCGCGGCGACCATCACCGTGGTCAGAAGCAGCTGCCCCGTCACCGACGCGACGGTCCGATCGAGGCTCGCGAGCGACAGGCCCACACGGGCCGTGCCCGCCTGCCCATCGAAGATCGGCACGGCCGTATCCCAGACCAGCCCATCATCCGTCGTGAGCTTAACGCTCTGCTGACGCTCGTCGGCGGCGACCCCGTTGGCCTCGAGGAGCCCCGCGGGGAAGCCCGCGCCGAAGGTGTGCGCGATCACCTGGCCCTGCGGGTCGACCAGAAAGACATAGCGCACGTCGGCGTTGTTCGCCTGGGTGTCGCGGAGCAGCTCGTGGAGCGCATAGATGTCGTTGGTGAGCACCAGGTCGGTGGCGCGGGCGGCAAGGTCGCGGGTCACCGAGACCGAGCGCTCGTGGAGCTGCGTGTCGAGCGTCCCGGCAAGGATCTGGCGCACCTCAAACGTGGCGGTGACGCCCATCAGGGCCACCAGGCCGAGCACGATGCCGAGGATCTTCGCGCGAATGCCGACGGCGCCGACGACACTCCACAGGCGCTCGGCCCAGATCAGCGTGGGCAGACGACCGGTGCCGGTGTGGAGGGCGTGCATATTCTTCATGGGGTAAGCGTTCCCACCGTGTCGACCACGGCGCGGGCGCTGTCGTAGGTGCGATCGTCAATCGACACAAAGCGCTCAACCCCAAGCGCCTGCAGGGCGGCCTGGGCCTCGGGCGTCGTGTCGTCGGCCATGCCGAGCAGGATCGCCTGGAGCTCGGCGCGCAGCTGCGGGCGCACATCCGGGCCGACGACGACGGGCGGGATGCCGAAGGGGGGCGAGCGGTGGATGACCCGCACGCGTTCGGCGAGCCAGGGATCACGGGCCACGGCGAAGTCGTAGACGAGGCTGTCCACCGATGCGGCGTCGGCCAGGCCGTCAGCGACCGCGTTGATCGCGTTGTCGTGGCTGTAGGTGTAGAAGATGCGCTGGAAGAACTGCTCCGGGGTCGTCGCAAGCTCCTGCACCAAGGCCGTGGGGTACACCCGCCCGCTGAACGAGGTGGGGTCGGTGAAGGCGAAGACGGCGCCCTGAAGATCGGCCATCGAGCGAGCCGGGCTATCGGCGGGCACGAGCAGCAGGGAGCGGTAGCTGGTGGCGCCCGCCACCTGGGGGGCGGCGAGCAGGATCATGCCAAAGCTCTCGCGGCCGCCGATGTACGCGCTGGTGCAGACGAAGGCCAGATCCACCTCGCCGCGCCCGATCAGCTCGTTGGTTTCGGCGTAGGTGCGGCGCTGCACGAGCTCGACGGGACGGTCGAGGCGGGCGCTCAAGTAGTCGAGGAGCGGCTTGTAGCTCTCCACCGTGCCGCGCGGCGAGACGACCGAGGCCACGGAAACGCGCAGTGGGACAACCTGGGCCGAGGCCTCGGCCGGGAGCGGCTGGAGCTCGGAGAGCCGGATCATAGGCGTCGCCGGGGCCGCCGCGCACGCGCTGAGCAGCAGCAGGAAGAGCATCACCACAGCGATCCGTCGCATACGTAGCTCCTGCGCCTCCAATTCCTTGTGACAACTTGAGCATAGCAGGGGGCCGCCGGCGCACCGGGCAAGAGTCCACAACCACCTGTGGACAAGCGGCTACTGCCGCACAGCGCCGCAGTTGAGCCCCCCGGGGCGATCTGGTACGATTGGTCTAGCTTCCAGAAACCCACCTGAGGTTTGGCAATGAGCGAAACAAGCGCTCCGACGAACGGCGCGGCCCCGGCTGTGGCCCTCGACCGGCTCAAGCTGGTCGCCGACGATACGCGCTGGCGCCTGCTTCAGCTGCTGCGCCAGAGTGACTGCCTGGTGACCGAGCTGGTCGAGCGCACCGGGCTCGCCCAAAACCTCGTCTCGTACCACCTGAATAGCCTCCGCCAGGCAGGGCTGGTGCAGGTCCACCGCAGCGACGCCGATGCCCGCGCCAGCTACTACGGGGTGAGCCTGGCCGGGCTCGCGGCCCTGTATGAGCAGCTCGGCGCCGACCTGGCTATCCCCAGTGCGATTGACCGGCCGGCACTCTCCCCAGCGACAGTGATCTTCCTTTGCCGGGCGAACAGCGCGCGCTCGCAGATCGCCGAGGGCTGGCTGCGGACGCTCAGCAACGCCGGCCTGCTGGTGCGTAGCGCCGGCACGCACCCCGCGTCGCTGCACCCGCTGGCGGTGCAGGTGATGGCCGAGCAGGGCATCGACATCGGCCACCAGCACTCCAAGCACGTCGACGAGTTGGCGGAGCTGAGGCCGGCCGCCGTGGTCACGGTCTGCGACATCGCCCGCGAGGAGTGCGCGGTCTGGCTCCGGGCGACGACGCGCCTCCACTGGAGCATCCCCGACCCGGTGAGCGTGCACGACGAGGCGGAGCGCCTGCGAGCCTTCCGCGCGGTGCGCGACGAGCTGCGGCTACGGGTGCATGGCCTGCTCGCGCTGCTATCATCAGGGAGGCTCGCCAGCCTGTAGCTCTGGTGGCGTTGAAGAGTCCGCGAGCCCTACGGCGCTGCGCGTAGCGTGCCGGCGATCTCCGCCACCGTGGAGCGGGCGTAGCGCCCGACGCCGAGGATGGTGGCCGAGGCCTCGCCGGTCCACT
>DAOLDO010000154.1:0-10033 GCA_035327325.1 Chloroflexaceae bacterium
CCGCTCCCCCTTCACTCCCCCCCCGCCACTTCCAGCGCGAGATTGACGCCCGGCTGGGGGCGCAGCGCTTCGACTACATCGTCCTCGAGCAGTCGCAGATGGGCTTCTTTCGCTGCCGGCAGCCGGGCGCGGTCCACATCCTCGACCTGCAGAACATCGAGTACGAGCTGCTCGAGCGCCGCGCGAAGGTGCAGTCCAACCCCGTGAAGGGCCTGGCCCTGGCCGTCGAGGCGACCAAGTTCAAGCGCCAGGAGTTGGGGATCGCCGAGCAGTACGACCTGGTCTTCACCCCCTCGGAGCGCGAGGCCGCGCACCTGGGCGGCATCCTCAAGGGCCCGCGGGTCGCGTGCCTGGCCAACAGCATTGACCCCGACTTCTTCCCGATGCGCGCCGAGCAGCCCACGGCCAACGAGATCGCGTTTGTGGGCACGACGCACGTGGACGCGAACCGCGACGGGCTGATCTACTTCATGGAGCAGGTCTTCCCGCTGATCGAGCGGCGGGTGCCCGACGTCCGCTTCAGCATCGTGGGGGGCAAGCCGCCGGCCGAGATCCGCGCCTACGGCGAGCGGCCCAACGTCGAGGTGACCGGCTTCGTGGACGACGTCAGGCCCTACATGGCCAGGGCCAAGGCCCTCGTCGTCCCGCTGCGCAGCGGGGGCGGCACCAGGCTGAAGATCCTCGAGGGGCTGAGCTTCGGCGTGCCGACGGTCTCGACCTCGATCGGCGCCGAGGGGATTGACCTGACCGACGGCAAGGAGATCCTGATCGGGGACACGCCGGAGCGCTTCGCCGAGCGGGTGGTGCAGAGCCTCACGGACGCGGCCCTGTGCCGGCGCGTGGCGGCCGCGGGCCGCCTGCTGGTCGAGGAGCGCTACTCGTGGCAGGCCGTAGGCCGCCAGCTCGCGGCCTGCCTGGACGAGGCGGCCAGCCGCCGCGGGCCGGCGCAGCCCGTCCCCTCCGCCGCGGCCGACTGAACCCGGCGCCACGTCGGCCCCACGGCTCGTGCCGCCTCACCCTCGCTTGCCCCGCAGGCGAGGGTGAGGCCCATTGCCGGCCGGGGGAGCGCCGGCTCTTGGTATGAACACTTCTTCACACGGGGCTCGCCGTGGTGTAACCGAATGTTTCTTAACCGCTGCTACACTTCCAGCAGCACCGGCACACACTCCACGCGCGCCTTCCACAGCTGACCTTCCGCGGGCCCGCACCGCAGGCGCGGGCCTCCCCCACACAATAGCTCTGACGAGCGAGAGAATAGCCAATGGGCAAGACGATTATTCTGCTCGGAATCCCGGTCGAAGACCTCACGATGAACGAGGCCATGGCCCGCTGTGAGGCGTATATCAGGGCCGGGCGGGCCACGGGGCGGCCGCACTACGTGACCACGGCCAATGCCGACTTCGCGGTGCTGGGGCTGAAAGACCCCGAGCTGCGCCGCCTGCTCCTCGAGTCGGATATGACCACTGCCGACGGCATGCCTCTGGTCTGGGGGTCGCGCCTGCTGGGCCTGCCGATCGAGGGGCGCGTCACCGGCTCCGACATGGTGCCCGCTCTGGCCGAGCTGTGCGCCCGCAACGGCTTCTCGGTCTTCTTCCTGGGGGCGCGCGACGGGGTGGCGGCCCGCACCGCCGAGGTGCTCAAGGAGCGCTACCCCGGGCTCAAGGTGGCGGGCTGCTACTCGCCGCCCCCGGCGCCGCTGCTCGAGATGGATCCCGGCATCGTCGAGCGGGTGCGGGCCGCGAAGCCGGACCTGCTGCTGGTGGCCTTCGGGACGCCGAAGCAGGAGAAGTGGATCAAGATGCACCTGTTCAACCTGCAGGTGCCGCTCAGCATCGGCGTGGGCGCCTCGTTCGACTTCATCGTCGGCGCGCAGCGGCGGGCCCCGCTCTGGATGCAGCGGGCCGGCCTCGAGTGGCTGTACCGCCTGTCGAACGAGCCGCGGCGGCTGTGGAAGCGCTACGTGCTCGACATGTTCTACTTCGGCGTCTTCTTCGTGCGCCAGTTCTGGGAGATGCGGGTCAGACACGCCCCGACGACGCCTCCGCCCCCGCCCGAGCTGCGGCTCGTGGAGGAGGTGCCGGTGATGCGCATCGTCGGCCGCATGGACGTGGCCAACCAGGACGAGTTCGTCCAGCGGGCCCAGCAGTCCCTCGCCGAGCGCCCCTACCTGATCATAGATATGGGCGAGGCCAGCTTCCTCGACAGCTCGGCCCTTGGGGCCCTGGTCACGCTCACCCGGACGGCGCGCAACGCGGGGGGGCAGGTCTGGCTGGTGCGCGTGCCTGCCCCCATCGTCCAGATCTTCACGATGATGCGGCTCGAGCATTTCTTCGACATGCGCGCCGACCTCGAGGCCGCTATCGTCCAGCGCTACACGGAGCCCGCCCCGGCCCCCGCGCCGGAGGCCGTCGCCACGGGCTGGTCGGTGGTCAGGATGCCCAAGGTGGTGGACGCGACCAACGCGCCGGCGCTCCAGGGGCGCTGCGCCGAGGGCCTCGCGACGAACCCCTGGCTGGTGCTTGACTTCGCCGAGACGGTGTTCCTGGCCAGCGCCGGCATGGCCATGATGGTCAAACTCGACCGCGAGGCGAAGGAGCGCGGCGGCATGATGCTGGTGGCCAGCTGCGCGCGCGACGTGGCCCGCACGATCCAGATGGTGCGCCTCGACCAGGTGCTCACTGTGGTGGACGACCTGGCGGCCGCCAATGCGATTCCCACCACGCCGCTCGCCCCCGAGCCGCCGCCCGTGTCGTTTCCCTCGGCCAGGCACTCGTAGTGCCGCGGCCCGGCGAGGGCCGGGCGGCCCGAAGACGCCCCGCCGGGGCGTCTTTGCTTTGCGCCTGCCGGGGCGCGGCGGGGCTTCTGGGCATATCAAAAGAGGGGCGCGGACGCCGCGCCCCTCTCGCCGATCGTGCCGCCGCGGGCGCGGCTAGCGCATCTGGTCCTTGAGCAGCTTCAGGTCCGACTCGACCATCATCTGGACGAGCTGGGCGAAGCTGACCCTGGGCTGCCAGCCGAGCTTCTCGCGGGCCTTCGAGGGGTCGCCGATCAGCAGGTCAACCTCGGCGGGGCGCATGAAGCGCTCGTCCATCACGACGTGGTTCTTATAGTCGAGGTCAACGGCGCCGAAGGCCAGCTCGCAGAACTGGCGCACCGAGTAGGTCTCGCCCGTGGCGACTACGAAGTCGTCGGGCTCATCCTGCTGGAGCATGAGCCACATGGCCTCGACGTAGTCGCCGGCGAAGCCCCAGTCGCGCCGGGCGTCGAGGTTGCCGAGGCGCAGCTCGTGGTCGAGGCCGAGCTTGATGCGGGCGACGCCGTGGGCGATCTTGCGGGTCACGAACTCCAGGCCGCGGCGGGGGCTCTCGTGGTTGAAGAGGATGCCGCTGCTGGCGTGCATGTTGTAGCTCTCGCGGTAGTTGACCGTGATCCAGTGGCCGTAGACCTTGGCGACGCCGTAGGGGCTGCGCGGGTAGAACGGCGTGGTCTCCTTCTGGGGGACCTCCTGGACCTTGCCGAACATCTCGGAGCTGCTGGCCTGGTAGAAGCGGATAGTCGGGTCAACGATGCGGACCGCGTCGAGCATGCGGGTGACGCCGAGGGCCGTGGTCTCGCCGGTGAAGACCGGCTGGGGCCACGAGGTCTGCACGAACGACTGGGCGGCGAGGTTGTAGACCTCGACGGGGCGGTGCTCGCGCAGGAGCGAGATGAGCGAGACCTCGTCCAGCAGGTCGCCGGTGACCAGGGTGAGCTCGTCCTGGATGTGCTTGATGCGCTCGAAGTTGACCGTGCTCGACCGCCGGATCATGCCAATCACCTCGTAGCCCTTCGCGAGGAGGAGCTCGGCAAGGTAGCTGCCGTCCTGCCCCGTGATGCCGGTGATCAGCGCTCGCTTCTTCGTCATCGTCAGCGTTCCTTTCAAAAACGTTCCTGTAGGCTGTCGGGGTGCCCCTAAGAACGCACGGCTGCGTCAGGGCCTACGGCCTTGGTATGCGGCCACTCTAGCAGCCCGGTATGACGAATATGTGACAGGGCGCGTGAGCCCCTTATGAAACAGTTGCAACGTGCCGGGGCGGCGGGCCGCGCGCTCTGACGCCGGGGCGCCCGCCGGGCTGATGACACGACGGCGACCCTCGGGCCATGCCGGGGTCGAGATGAAGAAGCTGTAGCCTGCGCCCCCTGGCTCGGGCGCGGGACCCCGCGCCGCTCCTATCATACCAGGAATACGGGGCAGGGCGGGAACCGGCGGCGGCCCGGCGGTGTATGATCGGGTGACGGCGCCTGCAGGGAGTGTGCTGTGACCGAGGCCGAGCTGATCGAGCGCGCCCGCGCGGGCGAGGCCGGGGCCTGGGAGGCGCTGGTGCGCGAGCACCAGCAGCCGATCTTCAGGCTCGCCTTCCTGCTGCTCGGCGACGCGGCCGAGGCCGAGGACGTGGCCCAGGAGACCTTGCTGCGCGCCTACGGGGCCCTGGACCGCTTCGACCCGGCGCGGCCGCTGCGCCCGTGGCTGCTGCGCATCGCGGCGAACCTCGCGCGCAACCGGCTCCGCTCGCTGCGGCGGGCCTTCGCCGCACTGCGGCGCCTGGCCGACCCCGCGCCCGCCTTGCTCGACGAGAGCGCCGGGTGGGAGGGACGCACGCTCTGGGCGGCCGTGCGTCGGCTCGCGATCGCCGACCAGGAGGTACTCTACCTGCGCTTCTTCCTCGACCTCTCGGAGGCGGAGACGGCCCGTGCCCTGAGCGTGGCCCAGGGCACGGTCAAGTCGCGGACGAGCCGAGCCCTGGGGCGTCTCAGGGGTATGATTGACCGCGAGTTCCCCGACCTGCGGGCCGAGCGCGAGCTGTGAGACTCGAGGTGGCTCCGCAGCCGGCTTGCGGTTGGCGCTGGCGCGCCCCGGCGTGGGCGCCCACGCCGGGGCGCCCTTACGTCCCGACAGACGTCTGTGGTTCCGTGTAGTGAAGGCTGTCCTATGTCCGACGAGCGCGATACCGACAACCTGGCCAGACTGCTGAGGGAGGAGGCGCGAGCCTTCGCCTACCCGCCGACGCCCGACCTGGCGAGACGGATCGGGCGCCCGCCCGCGCGGCCCGCGCCTCGCGCCACCTTGCGCCGGCTGGCCCCCGTCGCCCTCGCGGTCGCCCTGCTCGCCGCGGCGCTGCTGGCTGTGCCCGAGGTGCGGGCGGCCGCCCTGCGCCTGCTGCAGGTCGGCGCCGTGCGCGTGCGCGTCGAGCCCGCGCCGCCGCCCACGGCCCTCCCCACGGCCGGCGCGCCCGCCACAGCGCCCGCGCCGACGGCATCGCCGCCCTCGCCGGCGCCCCACCCCGGGCTGAGCGGCGAGACCACTCTGGCCGAGGCCGAGCGGCGCGTGGCCTTCCCGGTCCGGCTGCCCGTCTACCCCGAGGGGCTCGGCCCGCCCGACAGGGTCTTCCTGCAGGAGCTCGACGGCGACGCGCTCATCCTCGTCTGGCAGGACCCGGCGGCGCCGGGCCGGCCTCTGCTGAGCCTGCACGCCCTCAGCTCGGACGTCTTCGCCCAGAAGACCATCTACGGCGCGGAGACCGAGCGCCTGGCCGAGGCCGAGGTGGGCGGCGCGCCGGCCCTCTGGGTCAGGGGCGCTCACCTGCTCCAGGTGGGCCGCGCGGGCGAGATCGAGCTGGCGCCGGTGCGGATCGTCGAGGGCAACACGCTGATCTGGACGGCGGGCGGGCTGACCTACAGGCTCGAGAGCGAGCTGACGCTCGAGGAGGCCCTGCGCGTCGCCGAGTCGCTGCGGTAGGCCCGCGGCGGAACCCGGCGGCGGCCCGCGGTGTATTGCAGGCGAGGCGGCGAGTTTTCAGCAGAAGGAGGACGCATGGCACGCAGCTCCCGAAGGATCGGCGCGGCCCTGGTCGGGCTGCTGGCGGCCCTGGCCGTGGCCACGGGCGCCCTGGCGGGGGGGTGGTCGGTGATCGTGCTGGACGAGGCGAGCGCGGCCCTGAGCGGCGGGGGCGTGACGGCGGGCGCGCCCTTCAGCGTGGGCTTCACGGTGCTTCAGCACGGGCGGCACCCGGTTGACGGGCTGACGCCGCGCATCACCCTGACCCCCGCCGGGGGCGGCGAGGCCGTCACGGTGGAGGCCGTGGACGCCGTCGGCCCGGGCCGCTACACGGCCGAGATCACGCTGCCCAGCGCGGGCATGTGGGAATGGCAGATTGACGCCTTCGGGCCGCCGGCCCCCATGGCGCCACTCGTCGTGGCCGCGCCGGCCCAGGCGCCAGCCCGGCCCGTCCCGGTGGCCCTGCCCTGGCTCGCGGGGGTCGCGGCCGTCGGCCTGGCCGGGCTGCTGGCCCTGCGCCTGCGCAGGGGTCCGGCGGCGGTCGCCCCCTGAGCCGAGGAGGACGCTATGCGTGCGATCGCCCTGGCCGTCGCCCTGCTCGCCCTGGCCGCCTGCTCCGCCGTCGGCGGCGGGCCGCCCGCGCCGACGCCCCTGCCCACGCCCTCGGCCGGGGAGCGCGGGGCGGCCCTCTTCGTGAACAAGGGCTGCATCACCTGTCACCACCACGCCGCGGTGGGCTACGAGGGCACGATCATCGGCGTCGGCCCGGTTCTGACGGCCTACAGCAACGACGAGGCGTTCCTGCGCGACTGGCTGCGCAACCCGGCGGCCATGAAGCCCGGCGCGACCATGCCCACCCTCGGGCTGGCCGAGGGGGAGATCGAGGCCCTGATCGCCTTCCTCAACGGCGGGCGCTAGTACTCCGTCCAAGCTCAACTGGGGGATTTGGCGGGCTGGGGCGGCCACGCTGGGCCGCCCTTACGCCCGAGCGCAGCAGGTACGGGCGCCCCCACGTGGTCGCCCGGCCCGGGGCGGCACCTCTCAGCGTGGTACGGGCCATCGAGACGCTGCGCCCCGCGGCCCCACGTGGTCGCCCGGCCCGGGGCGGCACCTCTCAGGCTTGCTCGGACGGAGTACTGGGGCGGCAACAGCTAAGCTTGCAGCGGCCTTTGTCCCTCATCTTTCATCCCTCATCCTTCCAGTGGGGCGCTCTTGACAGGCGGGCCGCATCCCCCTACCATAGAGGCGCGGGCGAACACAGGTTCGCCCGCGCCCGTTGACGAGGGGGCTGCGATGTCCGAGCTATTCAAGGGCCTGAACCCTGCCCAGCGCCAGGCCGTCGAGACGATCGCGGGCCCGGTCCTGGTGCTGGCCGGGCCGGGCAGCGGCAAGACCCGCGTGCTGACCCACCGCATCGCCTACCTGATCAAGGTGGTCGGCGTGGACCCGTACAACATCCTCGCCGTCACCTTCACCAACAAGGCGGCCCGCGAGATGAAGGAGCGCCTGGAGGCCCTGATCGGCCACGGCGCGGCCCAGGCCCTGACGGTGGGCACCTTCCACAGCCTCTGCGCGCGCTTCCTGCGCAGGGACATCGCGCACCTCGGCCGCGAGCGCGACTTCGCGATCTACGACAGCGACGACCAGGAGCGGCTGATGCGCCGCGTCCTGCGCGACCTCAACCTCGACGAGAAGCAGAACCCGCCGCGGGCCATCCACGCCCGCATCTCGAGCGCGAAGAACGAGCTGGTCTCGCCCGCCGAGTACGCGCGGCTGAACCGCACCTACTTCGACGAGATCGTCGCCCGCTGCTACGAGCGCTACCAGGCCCTGCTGCGCGAGGCCAACGCTCTCGACTTCGACGACCTGCTGGTCGAGACGGTGCGCCTCTTCGAGCAGCACCCCGAGGTGCTCGCGAAGTACCACGAGCGCTACGCCTATCTTCTTGTTGACGAGTACCAGGACACAAATCGCGCCCAATACATATTAGTCAAGCAGCTCGCCACCAAGAGGCGCAACTTATTTGTCGTGGGCGACGATGATCAAAGCGTGTACGGCTGGCGCGGCGCGGATATTCGCAATATTCGCCAGTTCGAGCAGGACTACCCCGACGCCCAGGTCATTCTCCTGGAGCAGAACTACCGCTCGACTCAGAGCATCCTCGACACAGCCCAGGCGGTGATCAACGCCGGGGACAAGCGCAAGCACGTGAAGAAGCTCTGGACGGAGAACGGCGAGGGCCTGCAGGTCTCGCTCCACGAGGGCTACGACCAGGACGAGGAGGCCGGCTTCGTGGGCGACGAGATCGGCCGCCTGGTCGCCTCGGGCGACTTCAGCCTGCGCGACTGCGCGATCATGTACCGCACCAACGCCCAGTCGCGCGCGGTGGAGGACACGCTGCGCCGGCGCGGGCTGCGCTACCAGCTGGTCGGCGGGATCCGCTTCTACGAGCGTAAGGAGGTAAAGGACGTCCTCGCCTACCTGCGCGTGGTGCACAACCCCTACGACAGCGTGGCTCTGCTGCGCGTGCTCAACTGGCCCGCCCGCGGCATCGGCGAGCGCACCGAGGCCGAGCTGACGCGCTGGGCCGTGGAGCTGGGTGTGCCGATCTACCAGGCCCTGAAGGAGATCGACGCGCCGGACGCGAAGACACCCTTCAACCCGCGCACGCTTGGCGCGCTGCAGGGCTTCCTGCGGCTGCTCGACGAGCTGACGGCGGCGCGGCGCGAGCTGCCCGTCCTCGAGCTGCTCGACCGCATCGTGGAGCGGGTGAATGTGCGCGAGGCCCTGCTGCGCGAGTACGGCCCCGACGAGGCCGACGACCGCTGGGCGAACGTGCAGGAGATCTACAACGCCGCGGCCGACTTCGTCAACTTCCCGCTGGCGGAGCAGTTGCCGGCCTACCTTGAGCAGGTGGCCCTGGTGGCCGACGTGGACAAGCTCGACCCCGACGCCGACGCGATTACCTGCATTACGCTGCACCAGGCCAAGGGGCTTGAGTACCCTGCGGTCTTCCTGATCGGCCTGGAGGAGGGGCTGCTGCCCCACAGCCGCTCGACCGACGAGCGCGACAAGCTCGAGGAGGAGCGGCGCCTGCTCTATGTCGGCATGACCCGGGCCAAGGCGCGCCTCTACCTCTGCTACGCCTTCAAGCGCACCAGCTTCGGGCGCACCAACGTCAGCACGCCGTCGCGCTTCCTGGCCGACATCCCCCGCGAGCTGGTCAAGCAGCCGGCGCGGCGAGGCGCGGCGGTCGTCTCGCCCCAGAGCGGCATGTTCGGCGGCGCGTCGTTCGGCGGCGGCTATGGCGGGGGGCGCCCGACCGCCCGCGGCCCCTCGCCGGCGCGGGGCGCGGCGGGGACGTGGGGGGGGATCCGCTCAGGCCGACCCGAGGGCCCGAAGGAGGTGACCTACTTCGCCGGCCAGCGCGTGCGCCACGACAAGTTCGGCGAGGGCGTGGTGGTCAGCAGCAGGCTGGTCGAGGGCGACGAGGAGGTGACGATCAGCTTCGCCGACCGCGAGCGGCGCATCCTCGCCAGCTTCGCGAAGCTCGAGCGGCTGGGGTGAGGCTCGCTGCGCTCGCCGGGTGATTCCGGGCAGGGCGAGCAGCAGCGAGCGAGCGTCACCCCCGACGCAGCTCCTCGACCAGGAACTCGCGCAGGGCGCGGGCGGCGGGCGAGGCCACGCGGTCGCCGCGCCAGACCAGGCCGAGGGTGCGCTGGAGGGCCTGGTCGCTGACCCGTAGGGGCACGAGGTCGTGGGCGTCGTGGACGGCCAGGCGGGGCACGAGGGCCACGCCGATCCCGGCGGCCACGAAGCGCAGCAGGGTGTCAGTCTCGCCGCCGTCGAGCACCACGCGGGGGCTGTAGCCGGCCGCCTGGCAGGCCCTGAGCGTTGCCTCGCGCAGCTCGTAGTTCTGGGGTGAGAGCACCCACGGGGCGCCCTCGAACTCGCCGATGCTCACCGCGGCCCTGTCGGCGAGGGGGTGGCCGCGCCAGACCGCCACCACCATCTCCTCGGTGAACAGCTCGACCACGGTCAGGTGCTCGTCCTCCACCGGCAGGGTGACAACGGCGAGCAGGGTGACGGCGCGGTTCAGCCCGATCGTCAGCACATCGTCATCGGCGGCAAGCGATACATAGGCGCTGCCGTGCTTGATATAGGGGCCGAAGCGGCCGATGCCGGCGGGGGTCGGGTCCCCCGGCTCCGGGCGCGCGC
>DAOLDO010000155.1:0-9932 GCA_035327325.1 Chloroflexaceae bacterium
GGGCCCATCCCAGGGGAGGCCGCCGGCCGGGCGAAAGGTCGCCTCGGGCAGCGCGGGGGCCGGGGCCAGGGCCTGCTCGTGGGCCCGCCGGTACTCCTCCAGGGTCTCAGCGGGGCTCAGGGCCTCGCGCCGGGCCACTTGCTCGTCGTTGAAGGCCGCGTCGATCGGGCTGACGAAGCCGTCGCCGCGCCCGTCGCGCAGGTGGCCGAGCAGGTCAACCAGGACCAGCTCGTAGGAGGCCAGGTGGGCGACGATGTTTTTGACGGACCAGACGCCGCAGACCCCGCCGAGCTCCCAGCGGCCCGGCGGCACCCGCTCGAGGCTGCCGAGCAGCGTCAGGTGGCCGTAGTGGAGCACATCCCCCGCATGCATGGCGATCTCCTTCCTGGTCGGGTTCGACACTGCTGCACAGTGTACTACCACAATTGGCGCTTGACATGGGGCGCTTTCCCTAATACAATTCGGATATCCGAATTGTATTAGGGAAAACGACATGAAGGAGCCCGCTCAGCCGGCGACGCGCCGGCAGCGCGCGCGCCAGGCGACCGTCGCCGCCATCCTCGACGCGGCCCGCGCCCAGATGCGCGCCGAGGGCGCGGCGGCCCTGAACATGAACGACCTGGCCCGCCAGGTCGGCGTGCGCCCACCCTCGCTGTACGAGTACTTTCCGGGCGGCAAGCACGCGATCTACGACGCGCTGTTCAGGCTCGGCTACGAGCAGTACGGCGCGCTGATGCAGGCGATTGACGCGATAGACGACCCGTGGGCGGCGCAGCAGGCCGCCGTCGAGACCCACTTCACCTTCGCGGTCACCAACCCCGAGCTGTACCAGCTCTGCTTCGAGCGGCCCGTGCCGGGCTTCGTCCCCTCGGAGGGCAGCCTCGCGCTGAGCTTCGGCGTGCTGGACCAGGGCCGGGCCCAGATGATGCGCGTGCTGGCCCGCCTCGGCAACCCCACCGGGATGACCGACGAGCAGTTCTTTCACTTCTTCATCGCGCTGACGCACGGGATGGCGGCGCTGCACCTGGCCAACGAGCCGGGGCTCCCCGCCGGCCAGGGCCGCTTCGGCAGCCTGATCCCGATCGTCGTCGCCACCCTCCGCGGCCTCTGGCCGGCGGAGCCCGCGCCCGACCATAGCTGAAGGAGCACAGCCATGACCGCGCAGCCGCTCGCGCAGCCCGTGGACCACGCCGGCCCGATCATTGACAGCCTGACGATCGCCCCCCTCGGCCACGCGGAGGCGGGCGCCCTCGCCCGCGTCGAGCTCGGGCGTTTCCTCGCGCTGCTCGAGTCGCTCGGCCCGGAGGAGTGGGAGCGCCGGACGATGTGCAGCGCGTGGAGCGTGCGCGACATCCTGGCGCACCAGGCCGGCGCCTACAGCGCCGGGGCCAGCTTCGCCGAGTTCCGCCGCCAGTTCAGCCAGAAGGTGCCGCCCGGCCGCGAGCTGATCGACGTGGTCAACGCGCTCCAGATCGCCGACCGCGCCGGTCGCGCCCCGGCCGAGCTGCTCGCCGAGCTGCGCGAGATGGGTCCGCGGGCCATCGCCGCCCGCCAGCGGCTGCCCTGGCTCCTGCGCCACATGCCCATGCCGCTCCCGCCCCTGGGCCTGCGCCCCGTCGGCTACCTGACCGACGCCGTCTTCCTGCGCGACACCTGGAGCCACAGGGTTGACGTCAGCTATGCGACAGGGCGCCCGCCGCTGCTGAGCGCGGACCACGACGGCCGCTTCACCGCCCTGATCGTGCGCGACCTGGCGCCGCGCCTCGCGCCGAGGCTGGGCGGGGCCACGGTGCTGCTCGAGCTGGACGGGCCGGCCGGGGGGCGCTTCCGGCTCGGGCGGGCCGCCGCGCCGGCGGCGACGGTCGCGCTGGACGCGATTGACTTTCACCTGCGGGCGTCGGCGCGGATCAGCGCCGAGCAGGCCCTGGCGCGCAGCCGGGTCAGCGGCGACGAGGCTCTGGCGACCCGCGCGCTCCAGCACACCTTCGTGCTGTATTAGGCCGCCCGGGCGCGAGGCCCGGCGCTACTTGGGCGGCTGCACGAGCTTCGAGCCCTCGCCCGCGGCTCCGCGCTGGCGCGGGGCGGGCGGCGCGGGCTGCTCCTTCGCGCGCGGGGCCTCGCGGCGGCGCAGCAGCACCGCGTTCAGCTCGGCGCCGAACAGGAGGACCGCGCTCGAGAGGGAGAAGTAGAAGAGCAGGATCACCACGGCCCCAAGGCTGCCGTAGGTCGCGCTGTAGTTGGCGAAGTTCTGGACGTAGAGGCTGAAGCCGAGGGAGGCGACGACCCAGACCAGGACGGCCAGGACCGAGCCGGGCGTGATCAGGCGGAAGGGCTGGCGCACATTCGGGAGCGCGGTGTAGATCATGGCCACGACGATCATGAGCAGCAGGATGATCACCGGCCAGCGGGCCCACGACCAGATCGTGACGAAGAGCTGCTCGAGGCCGACCTGGGCGGCGATCCAGCCCATGACCTGCGGCCCGAGGATCATCAGGGCCAGGGCGGCGATGAGGAGCGCGGCCAGGGCCACGGTGTAGACGACCGAGAGCAGCATGCGCTTCCAGGCCGCCCGGCCCTCCTCGACATCGTAGGCGATGTTCAGGGCGTGCATGAGCCCGCGCACCCCGCCCGACGCCGCCCAGATCGCCAGGATGATCCCGAACGAGAGCAGGCCGCCCTCGCGCTGTTCGACCTCGCCGATGACCTGGTTGATCTGAGCGCTGGCCTGATCGGGCAGCAGCACGGCGGACTGCTCGCGCAGGTAGTCGAAGAACGCGGACAGCTGCAGGAAGCCGAGCAGGGCGATCAGAAAGATCAGAAAGGGAAACAGCGCCAGCAGCACCTGGAAAGCCAGGGCCGAGGCGTAGGTCCCCATGTCGTCGTCCAGAAACTCGCGCCCGGCGTCCTTCAGGGCGCTCACCATGCCGCGCCGCGGCGGCGAACTGCTGCTCACTACACACCTCCTCTGCGCTTCCCGGAGCGGCGGCAGCGCGCCGCTCCGCGATGAGCGCGATCAGGCGACAGGCCCGCGGGCCAGGCGCCTCGCAGACAAGCTTTGCCCGTTGTCCCTCAGCCGCCCGCCTGGCGCGACCGCTCGCCGACGTGCTCGCGCCGGCCGCCCGGCGCGCCGTCCCCCTCGCGGAGGCGCTCGTAGCCGCGAACGTTCTGCAAGGTCGGCTGGGCGGGCCCCTCGATCGTCGGGACGACGGTGAAGGTCCCGTCGGTCTCCAGGACCACCGCCTCGACATGGGCGAGGTCGGCGATGCCCTCGGCGCGCACGGCCGCCCAGACCTCTTTGTCAACCACCCGCTCGCGCCGGAGCGCGTCGGGCAGGATGCGGCCCCTGTAGACGAGCAGCGCCGGCTCGGACTTCACCAGGTTGCTCACGGTCTGCGAGCGGACCGAGAGCCACGCGATCGCGTACTGCAGCACGATCAGCACCGCGAAGGCGGTAACCCCCTCGGCCAGGGCCACGTCCGCCGAGAGCAGGATGGTGGCGAGGGTCGAGCCAAGGGCGACGGTGACGATCAGGTCGAAGGCGTTCATCTTCGAGAGCGTGCGCTTGCCGGAGACCCGCAGCAGCACGACCAGGGCGAGGTAGGCCAGGACGCCCACCAGGGCCGTGCGCCAGATCCCCTGCCAGCCGTCGAAGAACATCGGAGGCCCCCTCTCATATAGTCCTGTCGCCGCTGATCATGCAGATTGCACGCCACCGGCTCGGCGAGAGGGCCTCCCCATCGCCCTGACAAAGGCCACATGCGTCTGCATGCCCTACCGGGGGGCATTTAGCCCTCGCGGGGGAGGGGCGGACGATCGGGCGCGGCGCCGAGAGCGCGCTCGCCGATCTGGGCGGGCGCGTCCGCCGGGAGGGTGGGCGGGTCCTTCGAGATGGTCAGGATAGCCCGGGTCGAGCGGTCGTAGGTGAAGTAGTTGTAGGCCCAGCTGAACAGCACCATCAGCCTGTTGCGGAAGCCGATCAGGTAGTAGACGTGGACCACAAGCCAGATCAGCCAGGCCACAGGCCCGCTCCAGTTCAGGCCGAAGGCGTGGGCCACCGCCGAGTGCCGCCCGACCGTGGCCATCGAGCCCTTGTCGGTGTAGCGGAAGGGGCGCAGCGGCTCGTCCCTGCGCTTGCGTAGCAGGTTGGCCGCGACCCAGCGCCCCTGCTGCATCGCCACGGTGGCCAGCTGCGGGTAGGGCTTGCCGCCGGCGCCCTCGAGGTAGGCCAGGTCGCCAATCACCCAGACGTCGGGGCTCTCCGGCAGCTGGAGCGTCGGCAGCACGCGGACCCGCGCCCCGCGCTGCAGCTCCACCCCCAGGGCCTTGCCGACCGGGCTCCCCTGGACGCCGGCGGCCCAGATCACAGTGTCGGCGGGGAGGCTCGAGCCATCCTTGAAGCGCAGCTCGCCGCCCTCGTAGCCGACCACGCCGGTGTTGAAGCGGAACTCGACGCCCATCCTGGCCAGGAAGCGCTGAGCCTTCTGGGCCAGGCTCGGCGCGAAGGGGAGCAGCAGGCGGTCGGCCATCTCGATCAGCACGATGCGCACCTGCCCGAAATCAACGTCGGGGAAGTCCTTGCGCAGCACGTGCTGGACCATCTCGGCGATGGCCCCGGCCAGCTCGACGCCGGTGGGCCCGCCGCCGACGATGGCGAAGGTGAGCATGCGCCGCCTGCGCTCGGGGTCGTCCTCCTCGGCGGCCCGCTCGAAGCAGCCCAGGAGCTGGTTGCGCAGCGCGAGCGTCTCGGGCAGGTCCTTGAGGTCGAAGCCGTGGGCCTGGATGGCGTCGAGGCCGAAGAAATTGGAGACGCTGCCGGCGGCGACGATCAGCTCGTCGTAGGGGTAGCTGCGACGGTCGGTGACCACCAGCCGCCGCTCGCGGTCGATCGCGCGCACCGCGCCGACCCGAAAGCGCAGGTTGGGCTTGTCGCGCAGGAGCTGGCGCACGGGCTGGGCGATATGGGAAGCGTCGAGCTCGGCGGTGGCCACCTGGTAGAGCAGGGGCCAGAAGCCGTGATAGTTATTCTTGTCGAGCACCAGGACGTCTAGGGCGTGGTCGGCGAGGCGCCGGGCGGCCTCGAGGCCGCCGAAGCCCGCCCCGATGATCACCACCCGCGGGCGCGTGGCCACCCCCTGTCCCGTCTCAGCCGTCATCGCTGGACCTCCTTGGCTGTCCGCCGCACGTGCTAGCCGCCGAGATCGGCTGGAGCAAGCCAGCCGGAAGGTGCCGCCGGTTTGGCCCATCGAGGAAGCATGCGAATAGTTCTGGGATGAAAGCAGTATAGCACAGGCGCGAAGGGGCGGGGTGGCACACAAGGTGCTGCGTCGGCCCCGAGGCCACCCGATGAGAACCAAGGAGGAGCACCCGATGCACGAGCGAGCGCACGCGCCGAGCCACGATATGCAGCGCTGTATTCAGGAGTGCCTGAGCTGCCACAGCATCTGCACGACGACCGTAAACCACTGCCTGGGCATGGGCGGGGAGCACGCCTCGCCCCAGCACATCACCACCCTGCTGGACTGCGCCGAGATCTGCCAGACCAGCGCCAACTTCATGCTGCGCGGCTCGCCCATGCACGCGCGCACCTGCGGCGTCTGCGCAGAAGCCTGCGAGCGCTGCGCGGAGGAGTGCGAGCAGATGGCCGACGGCGACCAGCAGATGCTGGCCTGCGCCGAGCAGTGCCGCCGCTGCGCCGACAGCTGCCGCCAGATGGCCCAGATGGCGTAAGGGCCCGCCGGAGCGGCGCGGTGGCGGGGGTTGTGCGGGCCGACGAGGCGGCTATAATCCGAAGGGGACCGCCGCACAGCAGGAAGGGAAGCGCCCATGACGCTGCCGCCCCGCCCATGGCCCCTGGACCTGCCGCTGCTCTGCCGGCTGCAGGAGCCGCCGCCGCCCTTCGCCCCCGGCGAGCCGGCGTTCTGGGACGACCCGCACATCGCCGGCCAGATGCTGGCCGCCCACCTCGACCCGCACAGCGACGCGGCCAGCCGCCGCCCCGAGACGATCGAGCACTCGGCGGCCTGGATCGCGCGGGCCCTGGGCCTCAGGCCCGGCGACCGCGTGCTCGACCTGGGCTGCGGCCCGGGGCTGTACGCCGCCAGGCTGGCCCGGGCCGGCCTCGACGTCACCGGCGTGGATCTTTCGCGGCGCTCGATCGCATACGCCGAGGCCCACGCCCGCGAGCATGGTCTGCGCGTCACGTACCGCTGCGAGGACTACCTGCGCCTCGACGACGAGGCGCGCTACGACGCCGCCCTGCTGATCTACGGCGACCTGTGCCCGCTCGCGCCCGACCGGCGCGCCCGCCTGCTCGCCAACGTCCGTCGGGCGCTCAGGCCCGGCGGACGCTTCGTCTGCGATGTCTCAACCCCGCGCCTGCGCCGGCGAGACGGGCTCCGACAGGGCTGGCGCGCCGCGGAGGGAGGCTTCTGGCGGCCCGGGCCCCACCTGGTGCTCGAGCAGGGCTTCGCCTACCCGGGGGCGATCTACCTCGACCAGTACATCGTGATCGAGGCCGACGGCACGATCAGCGTCTACCGCAACTGGTTCCAGGATTACACCGCCGAGACGATCGGCGCCGAGCTGGCGGCCAACGGCTTCGCCGTCGAGAGCCTCTGGAGCGACCTGGCTGGAACACCCTACGCGGAGGACGCGGACTGGATCGGCGTCGTGGCGCGCCCCGACCAGTTATAATCGCGGCAGAGGTTGGAGCGCGACGCGGCGAGCGTCGGGAAAGGAGCGGGGCGAGCGATGGCGACGGTGGTGAGCCTGGAGCAGCTCGAGACCCAGGTGCGCGCGACCCTGGAGGACGGCCGGCTGGACGAGCTGCGCGGCCTGCTGGCCGAGCACCACCCCGCCGACATCGCCGACGTCATTGACCGGCTCGACGACGACGAGCAGGCCCGGGTCTTCGGCCTGCTGCCACCCGACCAGGCCGCCGACGTGCTCAGCGAGACCGACCTCGACGCGACCCGCGCCCTGGTGCGCAAGCTCAGCCCCGAGGCCGCGGCCGCCCTGTTCCAGCTCATGTCCACCGACGACGTGGTGGAGATCCTGGGCGAGGACATCCCCGAGGCGCAGCAGGCGCTTCTGCGCGCGATGGCGCCGGGCGAGGCCCGCGACGTGCGCCGCCACCTTGCCTTCCCGGCGCGCAGCGCCGGCCGCCTGATGACCGAGGGCTTCGTGCGCGTCGCCGCCGAGCAGAGCGCCGCCGATGGCCTGGCCGCCCTGCGCCAGGCCGCTCCCGAGGTCGAGACCCTGAGCGACCTCTATGTGCTCGACGGCGGCGGGCGCCTGACCGGCGTCGTGACCCTGCGGGCCCTGCTGGTGGCCCCGCCCGAGCAGCCCCTCGGCGCCATCGCCACCGAGCCCGAGGCCCTGGTCACCCCCGACACCGACCAGGAGCAGGTGGCACGCCTCGTCTCCCAGTACGACCTGCTGGCCATCCCGGTGGTCACGGCCGGCGGCGTAATGCTCGGCGTGGTGACGATTGACGACGTGGTTGACGTCCTGGTGCAGGAGGGTAGCGAGGACGTGCTGCGCCTCGGCGCGGTCCAGGAGGGGGCCACAGACGAGTCCTACTTCACCACGCCGATCCGGCGCACGATCGGCCGGCGCGTCGGCTGGCTGATGATCCTGTTCCTGACCGGCACGTTCACGGTGAACGTGCTCGGCTGGTTCGAGGGGGCCCTGGAGCAGATCGTGGCCCTCTCCTTCTTCATCCCGCTGCTGATCGGCACCGGGGGCAACACCGGCGCGCAGACCGTCTCGACCATGGTGCGCAGCCTCGCCGTGGGCGAGATCCGCCCGCGCGACCTGTGGCGGGTGGTCGGGCGCGAGCTGCTCAGCGGTCTGCTCCTCGGGGCGCTGCTGGGGGCGGCCGCCTTCGGGCTGGCGCTGCTGCTCGGCAACGGCGCCGACCTGGCCCTGGTCGTCGGGCTGACCGTGGTCGCCATCTGCACCTGGGCCAACACCATCGGCGCGATGGTGCCCCTGCTTGCCTACAGGCTCGGGCTCGACCCGGCCCTGGTCTCGGCGCCCCTGATCACCACCCTGGTGGACGCCACGGGCCTGGCGATCTACCTCCTGATCGCCTCCTCCATCCTCGGCCTGTAGCGCCCGCCCTACCAGGCGAGCCGCTGCCGCATCCAGCCCGCGGTGTTGTGGAAGTTCACGACCGCGCTGCCCGGCGGCACCAGGGCGTCGCACGCCGCGAGCAGCCCCTCGTCCACCCGCAGCTCGAGGGCCGGGAGCGCGTGCTCCAGCTGCGCGAGGGTGCGCGGGCCGAAGATCGGCGCCGTCACGCCCGGCTGCGCCATGAGCCAGGCCAGGGCGAGCTGGGCCGGCGGCGCGCCCCGCTCCTCGGCCAGGGCCACGAAGCGCCGCCCCACGGCGATGGCCTCGCCGGTCACCCGCTCGGCGTAGATCCCGCCTCGCAGCGCCGCCCGCGAGTCGGCCGGCACCGCATGGGCGTCGTCGTAGCGGCCGGCGAGCACGCCCTGGGCCAGGGGCGACCAGGGCAGCACGGCGAGGCCGTGGGCCTGGCAGAGGGGGATCAGCTCGTTCTCGACCCGCCGGTCGAGCAGGTTGTAGGGCGGCTGCTCGGAGCAGTAGCGCGCCAGCCCGCCGCGCTCGCTGGCCGCCAGGGCCTCCATCACCCGCCAGGCCGGGTGGGTCGAGCAGCCCACGTAGCGCACCTTGCCCTGGCGCACCAGGTCGGTCAGGGCGCCCAGGGTCTCCTCGACGGGCAGGCTGGGGTCGGGCCGGTGGATCTGGTACAGGTCAATATGGTCGGTCTGGAGGCGGCGCAGCGAGTCCTCGCAGGCCCGCACGAGGTGCAGGCGCGAGTTGCCGCGCTCGTTCGGGCCGGGGCCCGTGGGGAAGTGGGCCTTGGTGGCGAGCACGACCTCGTGGCGGCGCCCGCTCGCCCGCAGGGCGCGGCCGATCACCGCCTCGCTCTCGCCGGCGTTGTAGCTGTTGGCCGTGTCGATCAGGTTCAGGCCCGCGTCCAGGGCGCGGTCCAGGATGCGCGCCGACTCCTCCTCGGAGGTCGGGGCGCCGAAATTCATCGTGCCGATGGCGAGCGGGGCGACGCGCACGCCGGTGCGCCCGAGCAGGCGATACTCCATGGGCTCCTCCTCGCAGTGGTGGCGTGGTGGCATGGTAGCCGCGCCACCCGCGGGGCGCAAGGGGCGCGCCGCCCGCTCCGAGGGCCACCCTTGACAGATCATCCCGGGTCGGCCATTATATGACCACGGGTCATCTAAAGGGGTACAGGCAGCATGGCGGGCAGACAGCGGGCGCGCAGCCCGGAGGACAAGCAGGAGCGCCGGGCCCACATTTTGGCCACGGCCCTCGAGCTGTGGGGCGAGCGCACCTTCACGAGCTTCACCATGGCGGAGGTGGCGGCGCGCAGCGGCCTGGCCAAGGGGACGCTCTACCTCTACTTCGCGACCAAGGAGGAGCTGCTGCTCGCGCTGCTGGAGAGCCAGCTCGCGGGCTGGTTCGACGACCTCGACGCCGGCCTCGCGGAGGGGGGGCCATGGGATGGCGAGCGGCTGGCCGAGCTGATCTGCGACGCGGTTGACCGGCAGCCGGCCCTCGCGCGGCTGCTGCCGATCGCCGCGAGCATCCTCGAGCACAACCTCCCCCTCGCCACCGCCCGCGCCTACAAAGAGGGGCTGCTCGCCCGCTCGGCGCGCAGCGCGGCCCGCATCGAAGAGCGGCTGCCCCACCTCGCCCGCGGCGACGCCGTCTGGCTGCTCCAGCAGGTTTACGCCCTGATCGTCGGCCTGGGCCAGATGGCCGACCCGGCGCCGCTCGTGGCCCAGATCCTGGCCGCCGAGCCGATGGCCCCGCTGCGCGTCGAGTTCGGCCCGGCCCTCCGCCGCGCCGTCGCGACCCTGCTGCGGGGCCTGGCCGCCGGCGCCTAG
>DAOLDO010000156.1:0-9912 GCA_035327325.1 Chloroflexaceae bacterium
AGCATCAGGGAGCGCGAGGTGACCCCGATCCGCTACGCCAAGCGCGTCGGCGCCTTCGACGTGCCCTGCATCGCCGCCCACTGCACCCACGCCACCGAGGACGATATCCGCCTGCTGCGCGAGGCGAAGGCCGGCGCCGTGCCCTGCCCCACCAGCAACCTCAAGCTGGCCAGCGGCATCGCCCCCTACCGCCGCCTGATTGACGCCGGCGTGCGCACAGGTATCGGCACCGACGGCCCGGCCTCGAACGACGACCAGGACATGTTCACCGAGATCCAGCTGGCCGCCCTGCTGCCAAAGGGCGTCAGCGGCGACCCCACGGCCGTGCCCGCCCGCGAGGCCCTGGCCCTGGCCACCTGCTGGGGCGCGAAGGCCGTCCACCTCGACCACCTGGTGGGCGCGATCGAGCCCGGCAAGCGCGCCGACCTGGCCGTCGTCGAGCTGGGCAAGCTGCACAGCGCGCCCCGCTACACCTACAGCCCCGACGCCGTCTACTCGCACCTGGTCTACGGCGCCCGCGCCGCCGACGTGCGCGACGTCTTCGTAGACGGCAGGCCCCTGGTGCGCGACCGCGCCCTGCTCACCCTCGACGAGGGCGCGATCATCGCCAGGGCCCAGGGCATCGCCGAGCGCATCAACGCCTTCCTCGCCAGCCGCGAGAGCGACCTGCTGGCCAAGATCATCGCCCTCGGCGGCGTCCAGCAGGCCGAGATCTTCGAGATTCAGGTCAAGGCCCAGCTCGCCCCCGGCGGCGAGGGCCGCGTCGAGGCCCTGCTCCAGGACGAGGCCGTGAGCGTCAGCAAGGCCAGCGTGCGCACCCAGTACGACACCTACTTCCTGTTCAAGAACCGCGAGCGCATCAGGATCCGCGAGGACCACCGCACCGACCCCGGCGCGCGCCCCGAGCCAAAGTATACGATCACGCTCATGGAGGAGGCCAGGCTCGGCGAGTATCCCCACGCGATCGTGCTCTCGCGCGCCCGCTACACCGCCCCCGCCGACCACACCGGCCGCTTCTACCGCGAGTACTTTCAGCCCGACAAGGTGGTCGAGCTCGAGAAGCGCCGCAAGCGCTGGCGCATCATCTACAAGGAGCACGACTTCGCGATCAATCTCGATACCCTGGTGGGCGGCCACGCCGACCCCGGACCCTACCTCGAGATCAAGACCCGCACCTGGAGCAGCCGCGACGCGGCCGAGCGGGCCGAGTTGATCGGCGAGCTGCTGGCCCTGGCCGGCATTGACGAGCGCGACCTGGTCAAGCAGGAGTACGTGGAGATGGATTGAGGTGTGAGGTGTGAGGCGTGAGGCGTGAGGTGTGAGGTGTGAAGCTTGCAGGGCCGTGCTCGTGAGGGAGTCACGCCCTACACCTCGCACGCGGAGCGGAGCGCGTGAAGCCATTTCTGATCGGCCTGACCGGCGGGATCGCCTGCGGCAAGAGCACCGTTGTGACGATGCTGGCCGCCCTGGGCGCCCGCACGATCGACGCGGACCAGGTGACCCACCGGGTCCAGCAGCCCGGCACTCCGGTCTTCCAGCAGATCGTGGCCGCCTTCGGCGAGGGCGTGGTGGGGCCTGGGGGCGCCCTCGACCGCCGCCGGCTCGGCGCCCTCGTCTTCGGCGACCCGGCGCGGCTCCAGCAGCTCGAGCAGATCGTCCACCCCGCCGTGCGCGCCGAGATCCGCGCCTTCATCGAGGAGGTGGCTCGCGCGGGCGGCGTAGCCGCCCGCCTCGCGCCCCTGGCCCGCCCCGTGGTGGTGATTGACGCGATCAAGCTGATCGAGTCGGGCTGGGCGCAGGAGTGCGACCAGGTCTGGGTGGTGACCTGCCCCGAGGAGCAGCAGGTCGAGCGGCTGATGGCCACCAGGGGCATGAGCGAGGACGAGGCCCGCCAGCGCATCGCCGCCCAGCCGCCCCAGTCCGCCCGCCTGCCCCACGCCACGGTGGTGATTGACAATGGGGGCGCGCAGGATGCGACCCAGGTCCAGGTCGAGGCGGCCTGGCAGGCGGCGGTCGCGGCGGTGAATATGCCCACCGCGTAGAGACGCGCCGCGGCGCGCCGCTACACCACCGGCACCTCGACCTCGCCGAGCACGGCGCCGAGGATGCCCGCGGCGCTGCGGCCGCGCAGGGCGCTCTCGGGGCGAACCAGGAGCCTGTGGCGCAGCACGGGGCCGGCCAGGGCCTTGAGGTCGTCCGGGATGACGAAGTCGCGCCCGGCGAGGGCCGCGGCGGCCTGGGCGGTGCGGAACAGGGCCAGGGTGGCCCGCGGGCTCGCCCCGAGGGCCAGGTCGGGGTGGGCGCGCAGGGCGCCGGCCAGGCGCACCAGGTAGTCGCGCAGCGGCTCGGCCACGTGCACGCCCCAGACGGCTCGCTGCAGCTCGGGCAGCCGGGCGCCGTCGGCCACCGGGCCGAGCGTCTCGATCGGGTGGGCGCCCTCCAGGGCCTTGAGCATGGCCAGTTCCTCGGCGGGGGCGGGGTAGCCCAGGCCGACCTGGAGCAGGAAGCGGTCGAGCTGGGCCTCGGGCAGGGGGAAGGTGCCCTCGTACTCGACCGGGTTCTGGGTGGCGAGCACGAGGAAGGGGCGGGGCAGCGGGTGGGTCTCGCCGTCAACGCTCACCTGGCCCTCGCCCATCGCCTCAAGCAGGGCGCTCTGGGTGCGCGGCGTGGCCCGGTTGATCTCGTCCACCAGCAGCACGCTGCTGAAGATCGGCCCGGGCTGGAAGACGAAGCGCCCCTCGCCCTGGCGGTAGATGCTCACCCCGGTCACGTCGTTGGGCAGCAGGTCGGGGGTACACTGGAGGCGCCTGAAGGGCACGCCGAGCGAGACGGCCAGGGCGCGGGCCAGCATGGTCTTGCCGACGCCGGGCACGTCCTCGATCAGGGCGTGGCCGCCGCAGAGCAGGGCCACCAGCAGCAGGTCAACCGCCTCCGCCTTGCCGACGATCACGCGGGCGACGTTGTCGCGCACGGCCTGGGCAAACGGGGGGATGTCTGCTAGCGTCGCCATAGCATAAAGAGGGCGAGGGAGAACCAGGTTCTCCCTCGGACCCTCTCCTTAAGCCTCAGGCCGGAGGATTAAAACTGCCCCGCGAAGTGGCAGGCGGCCCAATGGCCCTTCTTCTTCTCCTCGAAGGCGGGCTCCTGCTCCTTGCAGATGCCGCGGGCGATCCAGCAGCGGGGGTGGAAGCGGCAGCCGGAGGGCGGGTTGATCGGGCTGGGCACATCCCCCTGGAGCACGATGCGCTCGCGCCGCTGGACCGGGTCGGGGTTGGGAATGGCCGAGATCAGGGCCTTAGTGTAGGGGTGCAGCGGCTCGCGGAACAGGTCGTCGCGGCTGGACAGTTCGACGATCTTGCCCAGGTACATCACGCCCACGCGGTCGGAGATGTGCTCGACCACGGCCAGGTTATGGGCGATGAACAGGTAGGTCAGGCCGAACTCGCGCTGCAGGTTCTTGAGCAGGTTGAGCACCTGGGACTGGATCGAGACATCCAGGGCGCTGACCGGCTCGTCGCAGACGATCAGCTTCGGCTCCATGATCAGGGCCCTGGCGATGCCGATGCGCTGGCGCTGCCCGCCCGAGAACTCGTGGGGGAAGCGGTTCATCTGGTTGGCGTGCAGGCCGACCCGGCCGAGCACCTCGCGCACGCGCTCGCGGCGCTCGGCGGCGGTGCCGATGTTGTGGATCACCAGGCCCTCGGCGATGCTCTCGCCCACGGTCAGGCGCGGGTCGAGCGAGGCGTAGGGATCCTGGAAGACGATCTGCATGTCGCGGCGCAGGGCCTTCATCTGGCGGCCGTTGGCCTTGAGCACATCGCCGCCCTCGAAGAGCACCTCGCCTGATGTCGGCTGCTCGAGGCGCAGCACGGTGCGGCCCGTGGTCGTCTTGCCGCAGCCCGACTCGCCCACGAGGCCGAGGGTCTCGCCGCGCTTCACATGGAAGCTCACCCCGTCAACCGCCTTGACGGTGGCGACGGTGCGGCGCAGGATGCCGCCCTTGATCGGGAAGTGCTTCTTGAGGTTGGTGACCTCGAGCAGGATATTGGGGTCTGCCGCGCCGACGGGCGGCGGCGTGGTCAGCTTCGGGGCTGCCATGTCTCTCTCCTGATTACTCGTAGAGCCAGCAGCGCACCTTGCGCCCATCCTCGAGGGGGATGAGGGGCGGGTGCTCGTCGCACTTCTCGAAGCGCCTGCTGCAGCGGTCGGCGAAGCGGCAGCCCTTGGGCGGACCGATCAGGCTGGGCACGGTGCCGGGGATGACGGCGAGCTCTTCGCGCACCTGGCCGAGGACCGGCATCGAGGCGAGCAGACCGATCGTGTAGGGGTGCTTGGGGTCGGCGAAGATGCTCTTCACGTCGGCGTACTCGACCACCTGGCCGGCGTACATCACGATTACATTGTCGGCCATCTCGGCGACAACACCCATGTCGTGGGTGATCAGGATGATCGCCGTGTCAATCTTCTCGCGCAGCGCGCGCATGAGGTCGAGGATCTGGGCCTGGATGGTCACGTCGAGGGCGGTGGTGGGCTCGTCCGCGATCAGCAGCTCGGGATTGCAGGCGAGGGCCATGGCGATCATCACGCGCTGGCACTGGCCGCCCGAGAGCTCGTGGGGGTACTGGCCCATGCGCCTGGTCGGGTCGGGCAGGCCGACCATGCTGAGCAGCTCGACGCAGCGGCGGTCGGCCTCGGCGCCCTTGAGGCCCTGGTGGATCTCGAGGGTCTCGACGATCTGGTCGCCCACCTTGAAAACCGGGTTGAGGGCGGTGGTTGGCTGCTGGAAGATCATCGAGATGCGGTCGCCGCGGATCTGGCGCATCTGCTCCTCGCTGACCGTGAGCAGGTCGGTGCCGTCGAAGGTCACCTTGCCCTCGACGACGCGGCCGGGCCGGCCCACCAGGCGCAGCAGCGAGAGCGAGGTCACGCTCTTGCCCGATCCGCTCTCGCCGACGATGCTGAGGGTCTCGCCGCGGCGCAGCACGAAGTCTACGCCGTCCACGGCCTGGACGACGCCGTCCTCGGTGAAGAAGTAGGTCTTCAGCCCCTCGACGCGCAGCAGCTCGCGGCCGTTGGCGGGCGTGCTGTGGTAGGTGGAGGCGGGTGTGGTGCTCGATGCCGTGGTCACGGGTACTCCAGGGTTTCTAGCCGCGCTGGCGCGGGTCGAGGGCGTCGCGCAGGCCGTCGCCGATATAGTTCACCGCCATCGAGCAGAACAGGATGGGCAGGGTTGGGATGATCGGCATCCAGGGGTGCTGGAACATATAGCTCTGGGCGAAGTTGACCATATTGCCCCAGGTGGGGGTGGGGTCCTGAATGCCGAAGCCGAGCACGCTGATCGCCGACTCGGCCACCAGGAAGGCGTTCACATTGAGCGTGAAGTCCACGATCATCGGCGGCAGCGCGTTGGGGAAGACGTGGCGGGCCATGATCCGCCCGTCCGAGGCGCCGAGGGCCCGCGACGACTCGATGTAGATGTTCTCGCGCACCGAGAGCACCATGCCGCGCATCAGGCGGCAGGTGCCCGTCCAGCCGAGCAGCGCGAGGACCACGATGATCATGAAGATGATCCGCGATTCGCGCTCGGTCACGGCGAAGGACCAGGCCATGAAGCTGTTGAGGAAGTCTGGGATGGGCACGGCGTTGATGTTCTGGACCACCACCGCCGAGAGGATCAGCAGGATGGGGATGGTGGGGAAGCTGGCCACAACCTCGAGCGAGCGGCTGACAATCGTGTCAACCCAGCCGCCGAAGTAGCCGGCGAGCATGCCGAGGGTGAGGCCGATCGCCGTCGCGATCAGGGTCGCGAAGACCGCCGTGCCGAGCGAGACGCGCGAGGCGTAGAGCAGGCGCGTGAAGTAATCGCGCCCGAGGTGGTCGGTGCCGAGCAGGCGGAAGTTGCCCTGGCTGTCGGTGCTGAAGGGGGTCACGAAGCGCGTCTGCAGGTTAGGCGTGTCGCGTGGGAAGGGCGCGATCATAGGCGCCAGCAGGGCGAGCAGCAGGAAGAAGCCCAGGACGCCGAGCGAGATCATGGCCGTCTTGTGCTTGCGGAAGCGCCGCAGCACGATCGCCGACTGGCTCTCCGATGGTCGCCTGCTTAGCTCATCGGCAGGGACAGCAGTGGTGGTCGCCACAATGATCCTCCTACGAGAGCCTGATGCGCGGGTCGACGATCGTGTACAGGATGTCGGTGATCAGGATGCCGATCAGCAGCAAGACGACGTTGATGAACAGGATGGCCATGGCCACGTTGTAGTCGTTGCGACCGAGGGCGTCAATGAAGAGGCGTCCGATGCCGGGCCAGTTGAACACGCCCTCGGTGATCACCGCGCCGCCGAAGATGCCCGCCAGCACGCCGGCCAGCAGCGTGATGAAGGGGATCAGCGAGTTGCGCAGGGCGTGCTTGAGCACCACCAGGTTCTCGCGCACGCCCTTGGCCCTGGCCGTGCGCACGTAGTCCTGCTGGAGCACCTCGAGCATGCTGCCACGGATGAAGCGGCTCCAGCCGGCCAGGCTGATGATCGTCAGCACGGCACCCGGCATGAGCACGCGCAGGAAGCGGTCGAAGAACGAGCCGGCCTCGACCGTGCCGATCAGCGGGATGGTGTAGTCTCTGATGCCCACGGCGTCGCCGGGCGGCAAGTAGGGCAGCCCGGCCCGCTGTGGCAGCACCGAGAAGAGCAGGATGAAGAAGATGCCGAAGACGAAGCTGGGCACCGAGATGCCGACAAAGGCCACGGACGTGGCGATATAGTCGAAGCGCGAGTACTGCCTGACCGCCGAGTAGACGCCCAGGGGGATGGCCAGGGCGATCGCCAGCAGGGTCGAGCCGGCCATCAGGTACAGCGTGTAGGGCAGGCGCGACCAGATCAGGTCGCTCACCGGGCGGCCCCGCAGCATCACCTGGCTCTCGCCGAAGTCGCCGAAGAAGACGCCGCTGCTCACCCTGCGGCCCTCGAGGCTGGCCAGCGTCACCGGGACCTCGCAGCCCTCGTTCACAATCTCGGTGGTGCCGTCGGGGTAGCGCAGGCGCACCTGCCCGGGCTGCGAGCAGCCGACCGTCCAGTCGGCGCCAATCGAGCCGAAGATCGGCCCCTTGGGCCAGCCCACCAGCCAGCGCGTAAAGCGGAAGGGCACGTACAGGTCGAGCTCGAAGCGCTCCTGCACGCGCCTGATGTCGTCCTGGCTGATGCGATTCGCGCCCGCGTTCTGGCGCTCGCCCAACAGCACGTCGATCGGCCCCCCCGGCTGCACGTAGAGCAGGGCGTAGGAGAACATGGCTGCAATGACAGTCACAACGAGCATCTGAAACAGGCGTCTGATGAGAAAGGTGGTCATCCCGTTCTCGCTCTCACGGTAAGCGGTTGGACATAACACCGCACTGCGCCATGATACACAAACATTCGTCCGGCGCAAATGCGTGGGTGTGACCATAGAGCCGGACATACGGGCGCGGCTGCGGAGTTCGTGCCCCGCAGCCGCGCCTCCCGGCGCCGCGCCGCCCCCAGCGGCGCGACGCCGAAACCGCAAGGAGCTACCTGATGTTGAAGTTGAAGTCGATGTGCTCCCAGGTTGGGCTGGCGTAGGTGAAGACCTGCACGTCGCCGGCCTCGGCGGCGTCAATCACCGTCTGCACCTCGGCGCCGCCGGCCAGCGTCTCGCTGCCGAGGGTGTCAACCTCACCCGTGAGCAGCTGGGCCACGGCCTGCTGGCTATCGGCGATGAACTTGATCACCACCGTCTCGATCGCCGGCGCGCCCCTGAAGTAGTTGGGGTTGGCCCGGAAGGTCATGGCCTGGCCCTTCTCCCAGCTCTCGAGGATGTAGGGGCCCATGCTGAGCGGCCGCTCGGTAATCTCGGTCAGGGTCTCCCACTCGGCGGCGGGCACGTCGGCCAGG
The DNA here is from genome assembly GCA_035327325.1 of Chloroflexaceae bacterium. Classification (GTDB taxonomy): domain Bacteria; phylum Chloroflexota; class Chloroflexia; order Chloroflexales; family Chloroflexaceae; genus CAIWXH01. The sequence continues at coordinate 7,899 of DAOLDO010000156.1, forward strand.
GTGCGACCGTCGGCCACGACCTGGTGCGAGGGGTAGGCGCCGAGCGTGAAGGCGAAGTACTCGGGCCACTGCACGCCGGGGTGATAGGTGATCGTGTGGCTCGTGTCGCTGAGGTACTCAACCCCGGCCCGCGAGTTGCACAGGGTGAACGACACCGCGCCCGAATCGGGGTCGCAGTTGATCTGGGCGGCCAGCTCGAAGTCGGCCTGCTTCAGCGGCTCGCCGTCCTCCCAGACGATGCCCTCCTCGTACTCGAAGGTCACCGAGAGCTGCTTCATCGTCACGGTGCCGCCCTCGTAGGTGACGGTCTCGCCCGCGGCGTTGACGATCTCGACGCCAGGGGCCAGCTCGACGGCCTCGCCGGCCGTGCTCCAGACGGTGTCGCCCTCGCTCACCTCGACGTCCTCGTTCACGGCGCCGCCGTTATCCACCGTCGGCAGCTCGGTGAGCAGGTTGGCCTGGTAGTCGTAGGTGTACTGGGTGACCGGAGGGGGGGCCAGCAGGTAGCCGGCCGTGACCTGCACGGCCGCGCTCTCGATGATGCCCCACATGCTCGCCGGCTCCTGGGTGAAGCCGAGCACCACCGTGTCGCCGTCGGTCAGGGTCCACTCCTCGATGTTGGCCGTGTAGTACTCGGTCGGGTCGGCCCGGAAGTTCTGCACGCGGTTGCTCGCGGCCAGGGTCTCGCTGCGGTTGAACACCGGCAGGCTCGGCATGTCACGCGTGAACTCCTGCTGGAAGATCGCGTACTGCCTGATGCGCTCGTCGCGGTCGAGGGTGTTGTTGGCCGCGAGGATCGCGTTGCTCGCCGTCTGGTTGCACCAGCCCATGTAGTTCTGGCCCTCCCAGTTGTTCGAGGGCGAGGGGATCTGGTTGCAGGCGTAGAGGGTCTGGCCGCCCGGGTCGGGCTCGCCCACCCAGGCGAACGCGCCGAGCTCGAAGTCGCGGCGGGCCAGGCCGGTGCTGCTGCCGAACCACCACGAGCCGGGGGCGTAGGTCGGGATGATCTGCATGCCGCAGGCGGCCATCTGCTGGATGAACACCGCCGACCAGGTCTGGCGGAACTGGGCGTTGGTGGTCGTGAAGCCAAGCGACAGCGGGTCGCCCGCCTCGTTGGCGCGCACCGGGGCACCCTCGGCCAGGGTCCAGCCCGCCTCGTCGAGCAGGGCCGCGCCCTGGTCGGGGTCGAACGGGTAGGTGGTCAGCTCCTCGGCCAGGGCCCAGTGGCCCTGGGGCACGTGGGTGTCCATGAGCAGCTCCTGCTGCTCCTCCTCGCTGAGCCACGGGTAGACCGAGGCGATCAGCTCGGGCCTGTTGGTGCAGTAGGCGATCGCCTGGCGCACCCGCACGTCGCTCAGGATGGGGTGCGGCGTCGTGAACGCCTCCGCGCCGGCCGCGGGCGCCTCGGACTCGGGAGCCTCGGCCACTACCGTCTGCTCGACCACCACGGTCTCGCGGACGGGCTCAGCAGTCTGTAGCACAACCACCGTCTCGCGGACCACCTGGGGCTGCGCTGCGCCGCCACAGGCCGCAAGGATGGGGACGACCATTGCCAGCAGCGCGAGCGCCGCGGCACGCCTGGAGAAATTACCCATCTCGTTCAGTCCTCCTTAAACACGGCTCGACGAGCTGTCGAACGCGACGTGCACCCGGCGTGACCCTGGGGGGAGGCCCCGCCGGCCGAATCGCAACACCCGTGCTCCGAACCAAAAGCCCACCCCGCCCATCGCCCCGCGCGTAAAACAAGCGCACCATTGGCCGGTACCCAGTACCATGCCTAATGATGCGGTGCCTCTAGCAGGCGGTGTGACCTCGCGGTCAACGCTATGCTGTGCTCGCGGAACAATGGTCTGTGCTGTTGACTTCGGTTGGTTGCGAGTGTTTAACGGGGATTATACGTTGTAACATATGGGCTGTCAAATGTAAACCGTGTTAACGATGTTAAGCTTTGCGGCATCCTGAAGCACAAAACCCGCCGTGGCCCCGCGCCCGGCCCCCACGGCCCCGCAGGGCC